>JAUYSF010000224.1 GCA_030696435.1 Desulfoprunum sp.
CCGTGCCAAACTGCAGTGCGGCAAGCCACATATCAAGTTCATCGAGATTGACTGTCAGCCGGGTTTTCAACTCAGGGAGACCGGAGTGGGCTTTAGCGTATTGCGCCACCAGATTCTGGACTTTTTCGAGAGAGAGGGCGGCATTCATCACGGCATACTGGACAGGGGCCTTTTCCTTGCCGACGGTATCAGCCGAGCGAGAGGCTTTATTGAGGACGATTACGCCAACGAACCCGGACAGGAGGACGAGCAGCGCCAGGCCGAGGAAGCTGAAAATCAGTTTTTTACCAATTGTCATTCGCATAGTACCAGCTCCGGAGAAGGATCAAATTTATCGATATTCCAATGTCTTCATTTTGATAATAGGTGAAAAGCGAGATGATTGTCAAATATTTGGGAATCTTTTTCACGAGTGGCTTGGAGAGTCTTTTTCCTGGTGCTCTACGGCAGTATTCTGCAAGGGATGCTTTGGCATAGAGGAAATGTCGATAAAATCAAGAACCTTAAATAAAAAATGAGTTACGGGGCGTTTGTCCTTAATGGACGGGAAGAAGGCGAATGCTTGAGAAGGGGATAGTATCAGCGAAAAACTAGGGACAGAATACGGGACGAGATGGGGGCGGTATGTCGTTTCCACTTTTGCACGGGGTTTGCCGCGTGAGCTCGGCCCCAGCGCCACATCTATCTCAACCCCGTTATCTCCATCACCAACGCATTATGGCCGGATTTCCAGACCATAATGCGTTTTTCGAGATGGCGCACAACGACGGTGGTGAAGAAAGGCGCCTGGTTTTTTGAGGTGGCGACTCACAGCTTAAATTGGTCGACGATGCCCTTCAGTTGGGTTGAGACCTTGGTCAGCCCTTGAGCGCTGGCGTTCGTCTGTTTGGCTCCAAGAGACACCTGATTCGATGCTTCTCTGACGCCTTGAATATCCTCAGATACTTTGCCGGCGCCATTGGCTGATTCCTGAACATTCGTGGCCAACTCGTGAGTGGCCATCGATACGCCGGAAACGGCCCTGGCGATCTCGTCCGTTGCCCCTGACTGCTGCTCGACTGCTTCCGCATTCGCACTGGATATATTGCTGACCGCCTCGATGATTCGGGCGATCTCACCGATGGCCACGACTGCTGAGTGGGTATTGGTCTGGATCTGTTCGATTTGGGTGGTGATTTGGATGGTTGCCTGGGCGCTCTGACGGGCCAACTCCTTGACCTCGTTGGCCACAACTGCAAAACCCTTGCCGGAATCGCCGGCGCGGGCCGCCTCAATCGTGGCATTGAGCGCCAGCAGGTTGGTCTGGTCGGCGAGACTGCTGATAACCTCGACCACTTTGCCGATTTCATTTGCACTTCGGCCAAGTTGATCAATAATTTCACTCGTCTGAACTACTTGTACGTTGGCCTGATGGGCAATCCTGGATTCTTTCTCGCAATTTCTCGAAACCTCGTTTATCGAAGAGCTCATTTCCTCAATAGCAGCGGATACCGAACCGGTGGAGGCAGATATCGTTTCGGAGGATGCGGCCATCGTCTCAATGTTATTGGAAAGTTGTTCTCCGGCATTTGCCACTGCACCGGACCGGCTGCTCATTTTTTCTGCGGTAGCTGACATCTGGTTGGAGGTGGCCACGAGTTCCTCGGCAGACGCGACGAGCGATCCAGTATTATCTCGGATATTTTTCATAATGCCATGGAGTTTGTTAACGAAGGTGTTGAACCAATGGGCAAGTTCACCCAGTTCATCTTTTGACTGGATCGATAAGCGCTTCGTCAAGTCTCCTTCGCCCTGGGCGATATCCTTCAACATCTGCACGACGGAATGAATGGGCCTTGTAATACCCTGTTTGATAACTACTGCGACCACTGTGGAAATGAGCAGTCCGAGGACAAGCCCAACACCAACAACTTTGGAAGCCCGGGAAAGCGTTTGGGCTGCATCCTCGGCCCCACGTGTTACATCCTCCATGCCCACGCCGGCAAAATGTTTTGCCTGTTCAGCAACGCCATCGGCTAGAGTCAGCTGTTTTTTGGTGATCTCTTCACGCGCTCCCCATGTTTCTGCCAGTTTGCTGCTCGCTGATTTATAGGCGAGGGCTGCCGCACGGCATTCTTCAATCCTTTTCAGATCTCCCTCGAAATCGCAGATCTTTTTCAAGGCATTCAGCTTGTCGTTGGCCTTGCCAAGCATGGCAATCGCCTCAAGCAGAAGTTTCGGATCTCGCTTAAATTGTGCCTTCCAGGCATCTGCGACAATTTGGTTGCCCAAACCAATGATTTCCGTAGCCAACGATATTCGACTCAACCGTTTTTCCAAAGCGTCGCCTTCAAGGCCCGCCATGATTTCGCCTTCCATGGCTTCTTTTTGGCCGCTAAGAAAAGCGTTACCCGCAGTCAGATATTGATTTCCGGCCTCTTCAGCCGCTTTGCGTTGCAGGGCAAGTTCCTTAGTCAAACGGACCGTTTCCCCGACAAGACCCTCGTATGCAAGTATGCTCTGCTCGGCTTTGCCGGCCGATTCTTTCAATTTGGCAAGGCGGGTAGAGATCAAACCGTGAGCGGCTGCCGCCTGAATTTGTTGTTTAACTTCTGCAAGGTGGCTGGTGGCTTCATTAAGTGAGGCCTCGTCATCGGTATAACCGTAATCGCGCATTTTCAGCAGCATGAGAAAGGTGCTCCGCTCTATGCTGTTGGCTATTGTCACTTCCGGCACATATTCCTTCGAAAGGATTGTGGCAGTGGTGTCGCCACGTTTCATGCTTATCATCGCGACGCCACCGATGATGATCGAAATGAGAATCACAACGCCAAAACCACCCCCGATTTTCGCACCCAAATTCATTCGCAGAGCCACTGATCACCTCACCTTATTCTTGAAAGACCTCTCAATTGTCATCCGATGGCAATCGGGAGGTCTCTTGTTGCTTGAAATGGACGAATTCTCGACCGATCGCTATTTTTTAAGCGGGAAGCCGATATAATAGATTCCAACAATCTCGCCGGCTGCGTTTTTTATTGGCTCATAACCGGTGTCATACTGACTGCCAAGAATGTCGACGACTCCATAGAATCCTTCGCCTTTATTAATGGCGGCAATCGCGGCACCCTTGGGATCGAGCGGGGTTCCTACCGCACGATTGCCATTTTTCAACACGTTGGTGCTGATGCGGATGTAGCCGTCATTTTTTTTGACAAATAATGTGGCCGTACAACCAAATTTGGTCTTAAAGTCATCCACGAGTTGGTAGTTGCCGTTCATCTTGGTCGTGCCGAAAAACAATGAGGAGCCATCTAGCTTTGGCTCACCAAGCTTGGCGGCTTCTGTTTTCATGACAGCCATCGCTTCTTTAATTTTGGCGGTGAATTCGGTCTCCGCTTTGGCGGTAACTGCCCCGCCGATCATCAGTCCGATAACACACAGCAACATCATAGGTTTAATGAAGTATTTCGACAATTCCCGATTCATTTTGGTTCTCCTGGTTTGTGTTTTCTCATCATTTAATATGCCTGACTACTCCGCATCACACCCTTGTGTCTCTCTCCTCCTCTTTCGTAAACTGTGAGCAAAATGATAAAAGATTCTTTCAGCATCCCGCCTCAAACGGCCTGAAAGTCGCTTTCCGACTCTTGCAGGACAAATTCAGGCGGGGTATGTTTCCAGATATTCATGTTGATGATAGGTGAAAAACGAAGTGATTGTCAAATCTTCCGAGCTGATTTTCTTATTCGCTGAATAATTTTCTTTCCCTTGCTCGCTGACGTTATCTGCAGGGCATACTCTCAGCCGGATGAGAATTCTATCAGACATGAAGATCAAGAAGTCATGCCGGTTGCAGTTGAGCGGATGAGCCGGAACTACGATCTTGAATACTCTGAAAACATAGACATGGAAGGGAGGAAGGGATGAAAGGGGCTTTAGCGGGGGTGAAGATTCTGGACCTGTCGCGGTTGTTGCCGGGGCCGTATTGTTCGATGATCCTTGCCGATCATGGTGCCGAGGTTCTCGCGGTTGAAGACCGCAGATTCATGGCGGACGGCATGTATTTCAAGGACTTGTATAGAAACAAGCGGCATATCTCGCTGAATTTGAAGACCGAGGAAGGCCGGGAGATCTTTTTTAAGCTGGCGCGCGATGCGGACGTCATCCTGGAGGGCTTTCGTCCCGGTGTGGTTGATCGGCTCGGTGTAGATTATGAGAGTGTGAAAAGGGTCAATCCGCGGATTATCTACTGTGCGATCAGCGGATACGGCCAGACCGGCCCGTTGCGGGACAGGGCCGGGCATGATGTGAACTACCTGAGTACTGCCGGCGTCCTCGATCTCATCGGGGAAAAGGGCAATCCCCCGGCCATTCCCGGGGTACAGATCGCCGATATTGCTGGGGCGATGAACGGCGTCATCGGTATTCTTCTGGCTCTTTTTGCCAGGGAGAAGAGCGGCAAGGGCCAGTATATCGATATCTCAATGACCGACAGTCTGCTCGGTTTCATGACCCTGCCGGTTCTTTTTAGTCAGATTGACGAAGGGCGCTTTGAGCGGTCCGATACCTTACTGTCCCACCGCTACGCCTGTTATAATACCTATGAGACATCTGATGGACGATATCTGGCCATCGGCGCCGTTGAACAGAGATTCTGGCAAAACCTCTGTCGGCATCTCAAGGTGCCTGAATACGGAGATCTGCAGTATGATGAGGAGAGGAGAGAGGAAATAACCGGCTGTCTGCGGACCATTTTCAAAAAGAAGTCCCTGGCCCAATGGGATGCGGAGTTGTCCACGACCGAGGTCTGCCATTCTGTGATCCAAAATATCGAGGAGGTTCTACATGCCCCCCTTTTCAATGAGCGCGACATGATCTGCGAACATCTTCAGGAAGACGGTCGGTCTGTAAAAACCCTCGGCATCCCGGTGAAACTGGCTGAAACACCCGGCTCTCTCAGGACTCTCCCGGTGGGTTTTGGGGAAAATTCGCAGGAGGTGCTAAGAGAACTGGCCTATTCGGAGCAAACAATCGCGGAGTATCAGGCGAGTGGAGTTGTCTGAAAGAGCATGCGATTGGCCTGAGTGGTTTTTAAGAGAGTTTTTTTTAAAACCACTCAGGTCACAACATAACAGGAAGAACTGTTACATATTCCTGCGATACTGACCACCGACCTCATAGAGAGCGCCGGTGATCTGGCCGAGGCTGCAGTGCTTCACCGTCTCCAGGAGCTGGGCAAAGATATTCTCGCCCCTCAAGGCAGTTTCCTGGATCTGACGGAGGGCCTCCGGGGCCTGATCCTTATGTTTCTCCTGGAATTCCGCCAGTCGTTTGAGCTGGGAATCCTTCTCTTCATCGGTGGCTCTGGCAAGCTCCAGAGCGGCATGTTCCTCTTCGTTGTTTGGATCGGGGTTGCGGAAGGTATTGACGCCGACGATGGGATAGTCGCCTGAGTGCTTCAAGCCTTCGTAATACATCGATTCTTCCTGGATCTTGCTTCTTTGGTAGCCGGTTTCCATGGCCCCGAGAACCCCACCGCGCTCAGTTATCTGATCAAATTCCGCTAGCACCGCCTCTTCGACCAGATCGGTGAGATCTTCGACGATGAAACTGCCCTGATTCATGTTCTCATTCTTGGCTAGACCCCATTCCCGGTTGATGATGAGTTGGATGGCCAGGGCCCTCCGCACCGATTCAGAGCTCGGGGTGGTGATGGCCTCGT
>JAUYSF010000237.1 GCA_030696435.1 Desulfoprunum sp.
ATTCCGGCCCCTGGCAGCCAGCAACCGAAGCCGTAGCGCTGGGAGGCGGAGGCAAGAAAGTCGTAGACCTCCCGGTTTTCGGCACGGGCGGCCAGCAGATCGGGCTGCGCTCCTTTCTGGGCCTTAATCAGATGATCGCAGTGGACGGTCACCGGCACGGCGGCTTGATCTTTTTCGGCCAGCATGAATTGGAGGATGGCCATCTGGGCGGTGGCGTCCTGGAGTGCCACCCGATCCGGCCGGGTCTTGATATAGGACACACCTGCGGTAAGATCTCCCTCGGAGGCTGTGTCGAGATGGCCATAGAGGATTTTTTCGGCATAGGTCAGCGGTCGTCCCAGGCGCTTTCTGATGAGGGCGACCGAGGCTTCCATTTTTTGATATACTGCCGCGATAAAGCTGGCCGTTGAGTCAACCGAGGTGTTCATAAAGGCTCCTGGGAAAGAAAGACCGTAGTCCTGCGGGGAGGAAAACGGTCGGGGATTATTGTTTCAGAGGCAAGACGTGAAGGAGAGAGGATCAGGCCCGAATATGCTCCTCTTCGAGCATTCTGTCGAGAAAATCGAAGACAAATTGTCTCTGGTCGGCAGTTGCATGGGCAATGCAGGTACAGTGCAGATTGGTCTCGCTACGGACCAGCAGCTCAAAGCGCACCTGGTCTCTCTCGACATCAACGCCCAGATGGAAGGGTCCGCACTGGCTATGTTCCTTCTGAGTCGGAGAGAGTTGCTCGGCGGGGAGGGAAAGCCAGTAAAGACCGATCATCGGTCCCCGTTTGAGGTTTCGTTTCAGGTAGGAGTCAATATTGTCCCGTTCCATCGGGGAGAGTTCATCAATGACAATCTGGCGCATCGTTCAATAATAAGAGGAGGTTAAGGGTGAACCACGTTTTGCGAAAACGGGAAGAGTGTCGTAAAGGCAAACAGGGGCTGTTTTTTTTTCTATAAATAGTCGGCGGCAATCGCCGACAGAGGGCTGCGCTCGCTTTTGCTCAGGGTCACATGGCCATAAAGGGCCTGGCCTTTAAGCTTTTCCACCGCATAGGATAAACCATTGGAGGAGGAATCGAGGTAGGGGTTGTCGATCTGGTTCGGATCGCCGGTGAGCACCATCTTGGTATTCTCTCCTGCCCTTGAAATGATGGTCTTGACCTCATGGGGTGTGAGATTCTGGGCCTCGTCGACGATGATGAACTGATTGGGGATCGAACGACCTCGGATATAAGTAAGGGCTTCAAGTTCCACCTGCTGGTTTTTCAGGAGCTGGTTTACCTTCTGCTGTACGGTACCCTCATCGACTTTATGATTCATGCGCATCAGGTAGGTGAGGTTATCGAAGATGGGCTGCATCCAGAGAGACAGCTTTTCATCTTTTGTGCCGGGCAGATAGCCGATATCCTTACCCATCGGGATAATGGGACGGGAGACCAGGAGTTTTTCGTAGATCTCCAGATGCAGGACAGTCTCAAGGCCTGCAGCCAGGGCCAGCATAGTCTTGCCGGTACCGGCCCGACCGATCAGGGTGACCAGGTTGATATCGGGATTGAGCAGGAGCTCAAAGGCCATGCGCTGTTCCTTGGAACGGGAATGGATATTCCAGGCGTTTTCGTATTCGGGATTCAGATGCGCCACAACCTGCTCGGAGATGGCTCGGCCGATCCCGGTGTGTTTCGGGTTCTGTTCATCCCGCAGCAGGATGAATTCGTTGGTGTAGAGTTCGGAACCGTCGAGGGTGAGCGTCTCATTCTTATGGAAGGTGTCGATCACAGCAGCAGAGACCTGTACCTCCCGCCAACCGGTATAAAGGGTGTCAAAGTCACATTTCTGCTTTTCAAAATCCATGACCTCGATCCCGAGGGCATCGGCCTTGAGTCGGGAGTTGATGTCTTTCGAGACGAAAATAACCCGTTCGCCCTGGCTCAAGAGGGATTTGGCGACTGCGAGTATTCGGTTGTCGGGGACACTCATATCCATAAAGGTGCCGGGCATATCTTGGGACTCGACGGTGATTTTCAGAGTCCCGCCGTTTTCCATGAGAACACCGTCCTTGAGAGAGCCATTGGCCCGGAGGCTGTCGAGCTTGCGGATGACCTGCCTGGCGCTGCGGCCCAGTTCATCATTGTGACGTTTGAAATTGTCGAGTTCCTCGATGACGGTCATCGGCAGAACGACGCAGTTATCGTCGAAGGAGGTTATGGACTCGGGGTTGTGCAGGAGGACGTTGGTGTCGAGGACAAAGTGTTTTGGGGGGGTCATATATCAAGCCAGGTTGTGTCAGAATTGAGATTTTCGCAGCCCTCTTCCCGGACAACGACCATGTTTTCGAGCCTGATCCCGCCCCAGCCGGGGATATAGATACCCGGCTCGACCGTAACGACCATACCCGCCTTGAGCTGTTTGCGATTCTGGGAAGACAGACGCGGGTCTTCGTGTACCGCTAAGCCCACACCGTGGCCGAGGGCATGGCCGAAAAACTCACCATAGCCGGCCGCGACGATGATCGAGCGGGCGGCCTTGTCCACATCACTGGCCCTCACCCCGGCCCCGATGGCCTGTATCCCGGCCAGTTGGGCGCGGCGGACCAGTCGGTGCAGCTCCAGATATCTGTCGTCGGCTTTACCGGGGACAAAGGTGCGCGTCATATCGGAACAGTACCCTTCCAGGATAAGGCCCATATCCACGGTCAGCGGGCGGTTTTTCTCGACCTTCATGTCAGAGGGCACGGCATGGGGCAAGGCACTGCGATCACCTGAGGCGATG
>JAUYSF010000400.1 GCA_030696435.1 Desulfoprunum sp.
GCCGATATCTTTGAATATGAACTGCCCTGGGTGAAGGTCGGGCAGTCGGCCAGGGTGGAGCTGCCCTATGCCGTCGACAAGATCTTCGAGGGCAAGATCACCTATATCTATCCCTATCTGAACAATGAAAGCCGCACAGCCAAGGCCCGCATCGAGCTTGCTAACCCAGGCCTTGAGCTCAAACCCGATATGTATGCCAATGTCAGTATTGCCACCGGGGCGGTTGACGGGGCGCTGGCCATTCTCGCCAATGCAATTCTCAATTCCGGCAGAGGGCAGACCGTCTTCGTCGCCCGCAGTGGCGGCAAATATGAGCCTCGCCAGGTGAAAAGCGGGGTTACCGATGACAACGGCTATGTCCAGATCCTCTCCGGTCTCAGTGAAGGTGACTCGGTGGTGGTCTCAGCCCAGTTCATGCTCGATTCGGAAAGCACCCTGCGCGAGGCTGTGCAGAAGATGACTGCACCGGCCGGGGCAGGAATGGCCTCGGACCAGAAGGCCAAGGTCGAACCTGGAAAAAGAGATTCGACCAAGCCTCCCGCCCAAAAAGACGGGGCAAAAGCTCTCGATGATCTCTTCAAGTAATTCATTGTGAACCTCTGGCCTGGAGAGCGCCATGCTTGAAAAAATCATCGGCTGGTCGATCAATAACAAATTTCTCGTTATCCTTTTGACCCTGTTTGCCGTCATCGGGGGCAGCTACGCCCTGAAAAACACCCCGGTGGACGCCATTCCAGACCTCTCCGATGTCCAGGTCATCGTCTATACTGCATACCCCAGCCAGGCCCCGCAGGTCGTCGAAGACCAGGTCACTTATCCGCTGACCACCCAGATGCTCTCGGTGCCGGGGGCCAAGGTGGTACGCGGCTACTCGTTTTTCGGCAGCAGTTTTGTCTATATCATCTTCGATGACGGCACCGACATGTACTGGGCCAGATCCCGGGTCCTGGAGTATCTCAATACCCTCTCGGGCAGGCTGCCGCAGGGGGTGACGCCGATCCTCGGCCCCGACGCCACCGGGGTCGGCTGGATCTATGAGTACACCCTGGAGAGTAAGAAGCATAATCTGCAGGAGCTGCGCTCGATTCAGGACTGGTATCTGCGCTATGAATTGACCTCGCTGGAAGGGGTAAGTGAGGTGGCAAGCCTCGGCGGTTTCGTCAAAGAGTATCAGGTGGCCGTCGATCCCAATAAGCTCGTGGCCTACAATATCCCGATCACCGATGTCATGATGGCCATCAAGAAGGCCAACCTTGATGTCGGCGGCGGTGCCATCGAGATGGGCGAGACCGAGTTTGTGGTGCGCAGCCACGGCTATATCCGCTCTCTTCTAGATCTGCAGAACATCGTGGTGATGAGCAGCAAGGAGGGGACGCCGATCCTGGTCAAAAACCTGGCGGAAGTCCGGCTCGGGCCCGAGATGCGGCGTGGTGTTGCCGAGTGGAACGGTGAGGGGGAGGCAGTTGGCGGCATCATCGTCATGCGTTTTGGCGAAAATGCCTTAAAGACCATCGAGCGGGTCAAGGAGAAGCTGGAAAGCCTCAAGGCCGGCCTGCCGGAGGGTGTGACGATCAGGACTGCCTATGACCGTTCCGGCCTGATCGAGCGGGCCATCGCCACCCTGAAGGAAAAACTCGTCGAAGAGAGCATTGTCGTGGCCCTGGTCACCATGCTCTTTCTCTATCACCTGCCGAGTGCCTTTGTGGCCATCTTCACCCTGCCGGTGGCCATTCTGATGGCTTTTGCCGTCATGCACCTCCAGGGAATCAATGCCAATATCATGAGTCTTGGCGGTATCGCCATCGCCATCGGGGCGATGATCGATGCGGCTATCATCATGATCGAGAATGCCCATAAACATCTGGAGCGTGATCGCGGCAAAAAACCGCACTGGCAGATCATCCGCGATGCCGCCACCGAGGTCGGGCCGACTCTCTTTTATTCCCTCTTGGTCATCACCGTCTCCTTTGTGCCGGTCTTTACCCTGACCGAACAGGCCGGCCGGCTGTTCAAGCCGCTGGCCTTCACCAAGACCTATGCCATGGGGGCGGCGGCCTTTCTCTCGATTACGCTCGTGCCGGTGCTGATGGGCTGGTTCATCCGCGGCAAGATCAAACCTGAGCAGGCCAATCCGTTTAACCGACTGCTCATTCGCATCTACCATCCTCTGGTGGATTTTGTTCTCAACTGGCGCAAGATGACGCTTCTCTTGGCCCTGGTCGCCATGCTGTCGATCGCCTGGCCGCTGTCGAAGATGGGTTCGGAGTTCATGCCGTCGCTCTATGAGGGCGATCTGCTCTACATGCCGACCACATTGCCCGGATTGTCGGTGACCAAGGCCAAGGAAATCCTGCAGCAGACCGACCGGATCATCCGTCAGTTCCCTGAGGTAGAGCACGTCTTCGGCAAGATCGGTCGGGCTGAGACGGCCACCGATCCGGCCCCGATGATGATGATTGAGACGACCATTACTCTGAAACCGGAAACGGAGTGGCGGCAGGTTGCGGCCAGGCGTTTCTATTCCGACTGGCCTGATGCGCTGGAATTGGTCAAAAAACCACTGCGCCTGCTCTGGCCGGAGCATGTGCCCATAACGGTCGAGAAACTCACCGAACTGCTCAACAGCTCGATCCAGTTTCCGGGGCTGACCAACGCCTGGACCATGCCGATCAAGACCCGCATCGATATGCTGTCAACCGGCATCAAGACCCCGGTCGGCATCAAGGTCATGGGCAATGATCTGGCAACGCTCAGTCGTATCGGTGCGGAGATCGAAGCGGTGGTCAGGACGGTACCGGGCACCCTGAGCGCTATTTCCGAACGGGCGGTTGGCGGCAAGTACCTCGATATCCAGATTGACCGGCTCAAGGCCGCCCGCTACGGCATCAATGTCGGTACCATCCAGGAGATCATCCAGACGGCAGTGGGCGGCATGGCCATCACCGAGACCGTCGAGGGCCTGGAGCGCTACCCGGTCAATGTCCGCTATGATCGGGATTTCCGCAGTGATATCGATTCGCTCAAACGCGTACTGGTGCCCGGCGCAGGGGGCAGGCATATACCGCTGGAACAACTGACCAGCATCTCCATCAACAATGACCCGGACAGTATCAAGACCGAGAACGCCCGCCGCACCGCCTGGGTCTATGTGGACATCAAAGATATCGATGTCGGCACCTATGTAAAGAACGCCCGGAAGGCGGTGGACCAGCATATCAAATTGCCCCAGGGCTATAATATCATCTGGAGTGGTCAGTACGAGTATATGGAGAAGGCCAGGGAGCGCCTGCTGGTCATCATTCCGCTGACGGTGCTGATCATCTTTGTCATCATCTATATCAGTACCAAAAGCCTGGTGAAGACCGGCATCGTCTTTCTGGCCGTGCCCTTTTCGTTGGTCGGGGCCTTTTGGCTCCTCTATCTGCTGGGCTACAACACCTCGATTGCCGTCTGGGTGGGGATCATCGCTCTGGCCGGTCTTGATGCCGAGACCGGGGTGGTGATGCTGCTCTATCTCGATCTGGCCCACGGACTCTGGTTGAAAAAAGGCCGAATGCTCAGCCGTGGCGATCTGGTGCAGGCCATCCATCATGGTGCGGTAAAGCGTATCCGACCAAAGATCATGACTATTTCGGTGATTATCGCCGGTCTCCTGCCGATCATGTGGAGCCACGGCACCGGTGCCGATGTCATGAAACGCATCGCCGCGCCCATGGTGGGCGGGGTGGTGACCTCGGGCATCATGGAACTGCTGGTCTATCCGGTGATCTTTTTTATCTGGCGGGGGCTGCATCTCAAGAAGGATTTGATCGCGACCAGCCAGGGAGATATCGAGGAAGAATGAACATACAACACTACATCAACAAGGAGACAACCATGAAATACACAATGACGGCTTTACTTTCCGCTATCCTGCTATTTGTCCTGCCATTCGGACTTTTGGCTGCATCTCCTCCCAGTAGTCAAGAAGGCATGTCGCAGAGCGGCCAGGGAATGCAGCAAGGTGGTATGATGATGGGCGGCATGATCATGCTTGAAGTGAAGACCGAAGATGGGGTGCGGGGCATGGTCCATCTCAGTGATGTCAGCGAGGCTATGGCCAAGATGGGTATGAAGGAAAATTTTCATTTCATGGTCATGTTCAATGACAATGCTACCGACGCTCCGATTGCAGAAGGAACTGTGGCCTTGAAGATCACCGACCCGGCCGGTAAGGAGTCGGAACCTCTTGCCCTGATGCTGACGGATGGCATGTTCGGTGCTGATATTGCTCTTATCGAGAAAGGGGCCTATCGTTTTACGGTCGGCACCAAGCTAACAGACGGCAAAAAACGCCAGTTTGTGTTTGAGTATACGCTTAAATAGATTGAGAGCAGATCACCCGGAAGGTCGTTGTATTCAGTGGTTTTGAATGAGGGGGGATGTTTCGTCTCTGTTTTCCAAAGGACACGGGATTAATCTTTCCGGTGGAAAGTGGATTGGTCTGACCTGAGGACCGGATAACGTATTCCTGTTGACACATCCGAGGAGAAATGGGTATTTTTTACGGCTTGTGCAGTACCTATCAATAACCCATTTGGAGGAAGGTATGTGGAAGAATATTGTGGCGGCCCCGGCGGATTCAATCTTAGGACTGACGGATGCCTTCCGCAAGGACCCGAGCCCGCAGAAGGTCAATCTCGGTGTCGGTGTCTATAAGGATGATGCCGGCAGAACTCCGATTCTGGAATGCGTCAAGGCGGCCGAAAAGATCCTGCTGGAGAACGAGAGCACTAAGAGTTATCTGCCGATTTCGGGAGACCCGGCCTATGCCGCGAGTGTCCAGAAGCTGATCTTCGGCGAGACCAGTGAGGTCCTGGTAAACAAACGGGCGGCTACGGTGCATGCCCCCGGCGGCACTGGGGCGCTCAGGGTCGGTGCTGATCTTCTGAAAAAATTCAAACCGGAGGCTAGGCTCTGGATAAGCTCTCCGACCTGGGCTAATCACAAGGGCGTGTTCACGACCGCTGGTTTTGAGCTGGGCGAATACACCTACTACGACCCGGCCACAAAGAGTGTTGATTTTGCCGGCATGGTCAAATGCCTGAAGGCGATCCCGGCGGGGGACATTGTTTTGCTGCACGCCTGCTGCCATAATCCCAGCGGCGTCGATCTCGATAACGATCAATGGAGCGAGGTTGTGGCCATTGCCCAGAAACAGGGTTGGCTGCCCTTCCTCGATTTTGCCTACCAGGGTTTTGGAGAGGGCGTTGAAGAGGACCGCTATGCTGTCGAGCAGTTCGCCGCCACAGGGCTTGATTTTTTTATTGCCAGTTCATTTTCGAAGAACTTCGGCCTCTATAACGAGCGGACCGGTGCCCTGACCATTGTCAGCCCGACCGCGGAAGAATCGATTGTCGCCATGAGCCACCTCAAAACCGTGGTACGGGTGATCTACTCCAACCCGCCGGCCCACGGCGGCCTGGTCGCCGCCACCATCCTCGGCGATCCGCTGTTGTACAAGCAGTGGCTGGGAGAACTGGCTGCCATGCGCGAACGTATCGTCGCCATGCGGACCGCCCTGGTCGACGGTCTCAATGCCCGGGGTGTCGCCGGCGACTTCTCCTATATCAAGAAGCAGCGGGGCATGTTCTCGTTCAGCGGTCTCTCTGATACAACGGTGGCCTGGTTGCGAGAACATAAAAACATCTACGTGGTGGGTGGTGGTCGTATCAACCTGGCCGGTCTCACCTCAAAAAATATCGACTATGTCTGCGATGCCATCGCCGAGGCCCTGAAGGCCTGAGTGAAAAAACAGAAACCGTCGATTGTTTCTCCAGAGCGGTCCGGGACTCTGGCTACAAAACAACCAGCGGCCGGATCCGGTAACAGATCCCGCTGGCTGGCCTTTACCGGGAGTGTGCTGGTTTCCCTGCTGGTGTTCGCCTGGATCGGCAGGGATATCAGGCCTCTGGATGTCTTTGATGCCCTCAGAGACATGGCGCTGCCGGAGCTCTTACTCTATCTGATCAGTTCCTTTTTCATGAGTATCTGCCGGACCTGGCGGTATCTCCTGCTCCTTGAGCCGGTCGGCTACCGCCCGGGCCGGTTAGCCATGTTTCTTACCGTTATTGTGCGCAATCTCTTTGCCGATTTGCTGCCGGCCAAACTCGGTTCGCTGATCTATCTCTGGCTTTGTCGCACCCGGCTCGGAATCAGCTGGGGTGCGGCCTCCTCGAGCCTGGCCATTTCCTTTGTCTTTGACCTGATTGTCATGGCCCCTCTATTGGTGGTGGTCGGTCTGGTGATTGCCGGGGAACTGGGGTTCTCGCGGATCTTGGTCTGGGGATTTGGCCTGGCAATTGCCGGAGGGGCACTGGTGGCCCTTGTACTTCTTGCCCCGCTGGCCGATTGGGCGGCGCGACTGATACCGAGACTACCTGTTCTGCCTGAGAGGTTCAAGGTCGGTCTGGCTGGTTTTGCCGAATCTGTTGCTGATGACGTGCGGATCACCAACCATGCCGGCATTTTCCTGCCGGTGGTGGCCCTTTCCTTTATTATCCGTTTCGCGAAATATACCGCTATGTACTTTCTTCTGCTGGGAATTCTTGGTCCGATGGGTTTCGGGATAGTTGAACTTCCGCCTCATCGAGGCCTGGTTGGACTGGTTGCCCCTGAGATCGCCGCTGCCCTGCCGGTCAGCGGGATTGGCGGATTCGGGGCCTATGAAGGAACATGGGCTGTCACCTTTCACCTGCTGGGGTTGCCTGAACAGATGGCCAAACTTACCGGTGTCGCCCATCATCTCTTTACCCAGGCCTATGGGGCCGGAATCGGTCTGGTGGCCCTTCTGCTGCTCTTCATTCCCTTTTTTCGAGCAGGAGAGACTCGGCCGGTCAATAGCTCTGTCTCTGCGTCAAGACGGTGGCTGCAGATGGTTGCGGCCGTTCTGCTCTGGCTGGGGATTTCGGCGGGGGTATTCATGATGACCAATGTCCTGGCCTCTATGAGCGTGCCTTCAGGACCTGCAAATTTGAACTACAGTTCGGAAGAACTGACAGCCCGCACGCACCTACAAGAACTCCCCGCCGGCCATATTCTCTTCGATTCCAACCGGTCGGGATCATTCGGCATTTATGTTATGAATCCTGACGGTTCGGGACTGCGGACAGTGGTCGATAGCCCCGAGGAGGAGATGTTTCCCGATATTCATCGAAATGGTGAAGTGATCGTCTATGCCAGAGCCCGCAGCACGAACATCAAAGCCCCGGCTGATGTGCATATCTGCCGATTGGATGGATCACAAGACCGTATCCTTTTGGAAAACGCCACTTTTCCTTCATTTACCGCGGACGGTCAGGCTGTGATTGCCGAGCGGGATCGCAGTCATGTAATCCGGGTGAATCTTAAAAGTGGCAAGGAGGAAGAGATTTTTCCCCTGGCGCAAGGACCTTTTGCCCAGACTCAAATATCAAAACCGCGAATCTCGCCGGATCAGAAATGGGTCAGTTTTATCAGTGATGTGCCCAAGCGCTGGAACGCCTGGGCTGTACGTCTGGAGGATGGCAAGGCCGTCCTGCTTGGGGAAGGTTGCCAGCCGGTTTGGTCGGCTGATCCTCGTCAAATCTACCATGTGGCCACAACAGGGATGAAGGAGCGTACCGGTTTCCGGCGCGCCATCCTGCCCGAGGGGAAGGGCAAGACCGTGCTCGATAATGATGCCCCGCGGGGGCATGAATACTTCCCCTCGATCTTTCAGGATCACTATATTTTTTATGCTGCCAGCAGACCGGGCGAGCACAATCCTGATACGGCCAACTATCAACTCTATGTCCATGATCTCAAGGCTGGCTGGACCGCCCGCCTGACCTGTGACGCCTTCACCAACCGCTGGCCGGTTTGGATTCCGGCACGCTAGGACAGGCCTTGGCTGCAGCCAGTAAAATGGGCCGGATAAAAAGCTTCATGAGAAATGTGGGTTAGAGTTCTGTTCTGATCTACCAAAAACTTAATTTATTTGTCAGAACTTCTTGGGTTTTTACCTGGCAGATTGCATAGCAGATGCTATACTTGGCCGAGTGTATTTGAAGTGGATGAGTGCGAACTGTGGGCGATTCTCAGCCTGCCTGGTGGTGTGTTCTCCACTGCTGGAGCAGGTGTGAAAACCAATCTGCTGTTTTTCACCAAGGGCAAGAAGCCGGAGATACTTTGGTATTACGATCTCTCAAGCGTCAAGGTCGGCAAGAAAACACCGCTCTCCCTGGCCCATTTCGGCTTTGGCAAAAACGGCGAGACCCTGGAGGACAACCTCTTACCGGCCAACCTCACCGCTGAATGGCTGGAGGGAGAAGATAATCAAGGCAAATTCCCAGTTATGCACGCATGTTGCAAGCCCGCAGCACAGCCAAAGGCGAAAGTCGCTATTCCTGGACCATTGATTTTGCCGCACGTCGCGCCAAGGCCCGCGAGGAAATGCAGCCGTTCCTCGATGAAGCCGCCGGTATCAAGGCCGCGGTGGTTGACCTAAAGGTTCAACTGAAGCGACTGAAAAATGACAAGACCGCAAAAGAAGTGATCGCAGACCAACTGGTGCAGATCAAGGAGCAGGAAAAAGCCGCCCGAGATGCCGAGACCAAAGCCGCAAACATTGATGCAGCCGTATTTGATCTCAAGGCGGTCAATCCAAATGTTGTCGCCAAAAACGACTCTCGTACACCGCAGGAGATTATCGACAGCATCGAGGCCCGTTACGAGGACGAAACTATCTGGCTGACTCAGAAGCTGATGGCCGAACTGTTCGACGTGACTGTCCCAACCATCAACGAGCATCTGAAAAACATATTTTCTGGTGGTGAGATTCAGCAGGATACAGTTATTCGGAAATTCCGAATAACTGCGGCAGATGGGGAAAAGTACGCCACCCAGTTCTACAACCTCGACGCCATCATTTCCGTTGGCTACCGGGTCAACTTCGGTGCGCGCGACCCAGTTCCGCCAGTGGGCAACCAATGTCTTGCGCGAATTCGCCATCAAAGGGTATGTGCTGGACAAGAAGCGCATGGAAAACGGTTCCTTCCTTGGCGAGGATTATTTCGAACGTCTGCTGGAAGAGATCCGCGAGATTCGGCTCAGCGAGCGGCGGTTCTATCAGAAAATAACCGACATCTATGCCACCAGCCTGGACTACAACAAAGACGCCCCGACCACCAAGGCCTTCTTCGCCAAGGTGCAGAACAAACTGCACTTTGCCATTCATGGACACACCGCCGCTGAATTGATCATGGAACGGGCCGACAGCAGCAAAGATCGCATGGGGCTGACCTCGTGGGAAAATGCTCCGGAGGGGAAAATCCCCATGACCATGGAGGATTGGGCAAAACGGCTTGATCTGTTTCTGGAGTTTGACGAACGGGAGATTCTGCAGGACAAGGGAAAGGTCTCGGCGGAAATCGCCAAGACAACGGTAAAAACGACAATATGAAACAAAACAAAAGAAGTAGTGCCATAAAGACACTTGGCAATTCGGCAACCAATTGTTATTACAGAATTTCATCTTCAGCTTTCACAAGGTTGAGCTAAGATCCAGCAGGCCGCCGGCCCAGTGGCAGAGCTGAAGGCAGTCCTGAAAAAGATCCACCCCTGATCGAGCCTGCACTATGGCCTTTCGGCTATCGATACGGTCGTACGCCTCTACAAGGAGTGGATCCCCAAATACCAGGGCCAGGGCAGCGAATTCCAGGTCGTAATCATCCCGGTTCTCAGCCAGCATTTCAGGATGTTGTATAGAAACCTGATCTATACCGGTCTGACCAGGGCCCGCAAACTTGCGGTGTTCGTTGGCACACGCAAGGCCTTGGCGATGGCTATACGGCAACAGGATACCGCCAGGAGACAGACTGCCCTGGCGCAATTGCTCAGGAACGGTGCAAGGTCTGTGGACGTTTGAGAGAACACATGGTATATCGAGAGAGAAGGAATCTCGACCGGCAGGGCCTGAATTATTGAGCAGATCTGCTGTCGAGTATGTCGTCTAATATTTTGATATAACTGTATTATGCAGTCTTGCCATGGGAATTCAGTGGAGGTTTTATGGCAATGTGTCCGGAGAAAAAATGTATATTTGTGTAGATTTTGATGGAACAGTTGTCGATCACCGCTATCCGGAGATCGGCGAGCCGGTGCCTGGGGCTATCAAGTGGCTGCTTCGCCTTCAGGGCTGCGGGGCCAGGATCATCCTTTTCACCATGCGTTCCGATGGTCAGAAGACCGGCAACCTGTTGACCGGTGCGGTGCAGTACCTGGAAAAAAACGGGGTGAAGCTCTACGGCATCAATACCAATCCCGATCAGAAGGACTGGACCTCAAGCCCGAAGGCCTATGGTAATGTCTATATTGATGATCTGGCTTTCGGCTGCCCGCTTATCCAGCCGAAAGGATTTGACCGCCCTTGCGTGGACTGGAAGTAGGTGGGGCCTCAACTTGAGCATATGTGCCTGAGTAGGC
>JAUYSF010000313.1 GCA_030696435.1 Desulfoprunum sp.
TCAGAAACTCACTATCAGATGATGAATAACAGTATCATACCTATTTCCTGATTTTCAGGTCGTAATATGATAATTCAAGACGTGCCTATATACAATTCTCAGTAGCTATTATTGGAGAAGGCACTTCTAGGGCGGTTTGCCGGTGATCGTAGCAAGGAGGTTCCCTTATGCTGAATACCCCGTTCTAACGAGCGTCTAAGCAAATTTAGCTGAAAATAGTATAGAGGCATAATTCAAGATTGATCGAAGTAAAAGCCTACATATCTCATACAAACCTGGAATCAACGGAATAGCATGACAGCAGATTTCTACGAGGCTCATTCTCTGAATTACCGAAACCAGACGGTCAACATTGACCCTTCGCCGTTTCTCTCCACATTGACCCGCCACCTGCCAAACGGCGCGAAAATCCTAGATATAGGGTGCGGTTCTGGCCGAGATCTTTTATGGCTGAAAGAGTGCGGCTATCAGCCAACCGGTTTTGAACGATCTGCAAATCTTGCTGAATTTGCAGGGCATCATTCCAAATGCCCTGTAATAAAAGGGGATTTTACTATTTTTGATTTCTCTATTTTTCAATTTGATGCCATAATATTAATCGGTGCTTTGGTACATTTGCAATATTCTGAGCTTGCTCCAATTCTTATTCGGATCAGCAGGGCCGTAAGACAAGATGGCTTTATATATCTCACGCTTAAAGAGGGATTGGGCTGTTCTCAAAATGAGGATGGTCGCATTTTCACTCTCTGGAAGCCTGAGGCTCTGGAAAAAATATTTCTTGATATTGGATTGAAAATTCTGGATTTTTCCAAGAACAAATCATCAGTGAATCAACAAGACGTGTGGTTAGGGTATTTACTGAAAAAATAGGAAGACAGCGGTATGTGCGGCAAGCTTGACTATTATCTGCAATTGTTTTCAGCCTTACGAACCGATAGAAACCGGAACCGCTGGTCGGCGGAAACCTGTTTTCAGGCACCGCACAAACCGTTTCTTCTCCTCTCTATCCTCGACGCGATTGCATCATCCGCTATTACCAAAAATTTCATTGAACCTTCATTTGAACTGGCAGAGACCTTCGCAGGATACTGGTCCCTGGTAATGCCTCTCGGGACATCCGGATCTATGTCCTATCCATTTTATCACCTGGAAAGCTCCGGGTTCTGGCATCTTGTAAGCCAACCTGGGAATCCCCACGAACGAGGCCGGACGATAGGTTCCGTAAAGCTTCTGCGGAAGTATTATCTCGGCGCACGGTTTGACGATGACCTTTTTCCGCTGCTCGTTATGGAGACTTCACGAGAAAGATTGAGATCGGCGCTGATTGAGACATATTTTCCCCCTGCAGTACGGCCAGTCGTTTCCGAACAGGCCGTGATCAATCGGAGTGCAGTCACGTATGAACACGAATTACTGACTACAGCCGAACAAAAACCCCATTATGATACTGTTTTTGATCAGAAACCCGATATCGACAAGAAAGTCCGCGACCAGGGGTTTCGTAAGGCTATCGTCAAACTTTATGAACACCGCTGTGCTCTCTGCGGCATCCGAATGTTAACCCCGGAAGGTCACACCATTGTTGAGGCCGCTCATATCGTACCCTGGAACGAGAGCCACGACGATAAACCACAAAATGGTTTGGCATTATGCCGTCTTTGTCACTGGTCCTTTGACAAAGGCTTAATGGGAGTCGGGCAGGAGTATGAGGTACTGATTTCTTCCGCCGTAAGGCAGGACAACAATTTCCCAGGGCACATGGAAACTTTGTCCGGTCGTGGTATATTCAAACCTTGCAGTAGTAACTATTGGCCCGGACAGGATAGATTAGACGTGCATCGAAAAAAGATTTTCCGAAAAACCTAAGGATGTGCTCGCACAGACAGCCACGATGGGAGCATGAACTTCCTCCCGTCTCCATCCGCATTGAAGACGCCATCCTCTCCCCGGACATCTACACTGTGGGCATTTGGCGCGAGCAGAAGAACAAGCGTGGAAACGAAAAACAAAGGAAACGAAGGGCTTTGACATGAATCTTTCCGGACAGGAGGCGTAGATACAAGCCATGAATACCAATATCCTTCAGCACGTACCTGACAATCCCGACAGCACAAAACCCTATCTCTTTTATCTGCACGGCTTGATCGTGGAAGAGGCTGGAATCCGCCCCAAAAGCGAAGAACACGGATACTATGAATACGAACTCATCCTTGAAGAACTGGCCAAGGAAGGATTGATCGTCATTAGTGAGGCACGGAATAAAGGCACCGAGGTTAAGCCCTATGCCGAGAATATTGCGGCCCAAATTAAAAGCCTCCTGGCAAATGGGATTTCTCCGGGCAACATCATCGTAGTTGGCGCCTCCAAAGGCGGTATCATTGGCGCTTACGTCTCCACCATGCTCCGAGAAAAAGGGATAAACTTCGTATTCCTGGCCGGCCTTTTCGAAAAATGCCTCAAAGATGAAACCCTGAAGTTGTACGGGAATGTCCTCTCGATCCACGATCGATCCGATAAACTGTCCATTACTCCGGCATTATACTTTCAAAGATCGGAAGGGCTCGGGCAATTCAAGGAAATAGTTCTCAATCTGAACCTTGGGCATGGTCTGATTTACAGGCCCTACCGGGAATGGATCGATCCGTTGGTAGAATGGGTGAAGAGGAGATAGCCGTTTTGCCATCCCTGCAACTCTGAGCATGATTGACGATTGTTTGTTTCTTCGATTTTTGTTCCTTCAGATACAGCAAAGGCATTCTTGCCATCGTTACTTCGCTACAGTCCCTTATGTTTCCGGACATTGACGGCCTTCCACTCAAGAAGAGGTTGTTTCTCAATGCGTTGCTGCAGGGTGGAGTCAGCAGTCAGGATCGTCGAATCGATCTTGCCGTGTTCGAGCAGCAGATCGAGAAAGTCTCTTTCAGCTACCGAGAGAGGGAGTACGATAGACAAAGCCCTCCGGCATTCTTTCACGAGGCGTTTACCATATTCGGCAAATGATTCTTGTCCTTCGGGTCGATGAATGCGCAAGGTCGGAAGCAGTTGCCGGGCTAATTCCTCCGCGTCAAAATTCACATCGTCAACGGAAACCGTTCTCCAATCCTTGCGGTTCATGGCACCGTAAACGACAAAGGCTATGCGCAGCCGATCCTGATCGAGATTTCCCATATGCAGAATGCCATGACTGTCGAATAAATCTCTCGCTTGCCTGCGTGCCAGCAAAGCCGCCAGTTTTCCCGCCGCCAACTCATGGATCTCCATTACCGGTATTTGGGTAGCCTGCCAGGCGCCAACCGGATGAGAATCGGATTTCATGATCGGCCACAACGGGACCCTGTACATGAAATTGAGGTCCACTTCGAGGTTGCCGCCCTGGCCGGCAGCACTCTGATACCGCAATGACCATTTGCCGCCGGCGTGCTCTACCGGCATGCGCCTGACAGTGAACTCCTCCCTTGCAAATACCGCCTGGACCGCCT
>JAUYSF010000317.1 GCA_030696435.1 Desulfoprunum sp.
TTCTCATATATTGATTGATCAGCTTGCCAGAGGTGCTCGAACATCAATGCAATTGATATTTACACAAAATTAACATTCCTACTGAATCTCTGGTTTTGAAATACCCTCCAAACTCAAAAAGAAAAAGCCGAAATCAAAGAAGGATCTCTCCACTGATTTCGGCTTTTAAATTGCTCACTACTTGAAATCACAGATGCCCACTCGACAACAAACTTTTGGCATCATTCTACCGGTCAAAAGTGTTAGCCACTCCTTTTGTTGTAATGCCCAACAAACAGGAGATTTGTCCTACCTTTGTCCTACCTTTGTCCTACTTCGCGTCCTAGTTGCTGACACGCATCTAAAGACGCGTCCGTGAACACTTGTTACCTTAGTGATTTCAAGTATTTGCCTAACTAATTGGTGGAGGCGGCGGGAGTCGAACCCGCGTCCGCAAATGCTCCCCTCCCGTATCTACATGCTTAGTTCCGTACTTTAGTTTTCACGCCGGGAACTCTGTCGGAACATAGATTTCTCGGTGCTATCCTGTAAGTTCTCATCTGGTGGCAGACAGGCAACCATCACCGGACCAGCCCGTTGAGTCGGCGCTCCGTACCGGTCTTACGGGCGAAGACCGGGGGAACGGCAGAGCAGGGTATTAAGCTGCTACTGCGTAGTTATAATCGTCGGCGATTATAATTGTTTTCCATCAGTTTTACGAGCAGACAGAAGCTCGGCATGCAACGTAGAGCTTACACATCCCCGTCGAAGCCGTTTCGCCCCCTTCTTCGGGTGTTGAGGTTAATAGTGACAATCCCCGGTTATTTCGGATCATGGCGCATGGCGCGCTGGACTTCCCGGTCGCCCTGTTTCTCTTTGAGAGCGGCCCGTTTATCGTACTGCCTTTTGCCGCGGGCAAGACCCAGTTCAATTTTGGCCTTGCCGTTAGCTATAAAGTATATCTTTAATGGGATCAGGGCAAGGCCTTTTTCCTGGAGCTTTCCGATCAATTTTTTGATTTCCCGGCTGTGGAGCAGTAGTTTACGCACCCGCAGCGGATCATTGGGATTGTGGGTGGCAAAGGTATAAAAGGAGATATGCACATTATACATCATGGCCTCTCCCCGTGCATCGATGCGAACGTAACCATCACGCAGGTTGGCCTTTCCGGCCCGGAGCGATTTGACCTCCGGCCCGGAAAGCACCATACCAGCCTCATAGGTCGCATCGATATGGTAATCATGAAACGCCTTCTTGTTCTTGCAAACCACCTTTACAGCCATGTATCCTACCGCCTTCCCTATCTATTTCCTGCCGCTCACGACTCTGCCGTCACCCGCAGGGCCTCTTCAATGGTGGTTATCCCGGCCTTCACTTTGCGCCAGGCATCTTCACGTAAAGTAGTCATTCCTTCACGGATTGCAACCCGCCGCATCTCCATGGTGTGTTCTCCTTCCGCCGTCATCTTCTTCAACTGGGCCGACATCGGGAATATCTCGAAAATTGCGCACCTACCTTTATAACCGGTGCCTCGACACTCCCGACAGCCTTTGCCCCTCTGCAACTCAATCGCTCCGGTTTCTGCTACGGGAAAGCCCATTTTCTGCAGGGCCTCAGCTTTGATCTCGAAACTTTCGACGCAATCCGGACAGATACGCCGTACCAGTCTCTGGGCCATACAACCCAGCAGGGTCGAGGCGATCATAAACGGTTGCAGGCCGAGATCGCGCAGACGGGCAATGGAGGAGACCGCATCATTGGTATGCAGGGTGGAAAAGACCAAATGCCCGGTCATGGCGGCCTGGACCGCGTGGGCGGCCGTTTCCAGATCACGAATCTCGCCGATCATGATGACATCGGGATCCTGTCGCAGAATATTGCGCAGGATAGTAGCAAAGGTGATGTCAATGAGAGGTTGAACTGCTATCTGATTGAAATCTTCATGGACCATCTCCACCGGATCTTCGACAGTGACAATATTGATCTCCGGGGTGGAAATCTCCTTCAGGGTCGAATAGAGGGTGGTCGATTTACCGCTGCCGGTTGGGCCGGTCACAAGGACTATACCATGGGGTGCAGCCATTAAGGCGTTGTAGACCATCTGGTCTCTCTTGGAAAAACCGAGCAACTCGATATCCTGGAAAATCACATCGGGATCGAGAATACGCATGACCACCTTCTCGCCGAAGGAGACCGGCACCGTCGAAACACGGATCTCTACATCCTTCTCGTGTCTGACACCGATCTTGATGCGACCATCCTGGGGCCGTCTTTTTTCGGCTATATCGAGGCGTGCCAGAAATTTAATCCGCGAAGTGATGGCCGAGTGCACCGCCTTGGGCAGTCGGTAGATGGTATGCAGAGCCCCGTCTATCCTAAACCTGACCATGCAGATAGAGCGCTTTGGTTCGATGTGGATATCACTGGCACGCTGCTCCAAGGCATAGTGGAAGATATGGTTTACCGCGGATTTGATATGCTGATCGGAGGGGGTAATCTCTTTTGAGGCGGCGATTTTGACATACCGCTCGAGATTGCCGATATCGATGGAGCCACTGCCGGCCACTCCACCAAACTGGTCTTCAGCGGCGCTAATAGAGCGCTGAAAACCAAAAAATTCAGCGAGAATGCGTTTGATATCCGACTTGGTCGTGATATATGGCCGAACCTGCATCTGGACGACCTGCTCGATATCGGTGAGAACTGTCTGGCAGTCGGGATGATACACAGCGACCTCCAGGATACCATCCTGGATATTGAAAGGGAGGATCAGCTGCCGGATCGCGAAGTTGCGCGGGATCTTCTTGGTAACAATCTCCATGTCCAGTTCAAGAGGATCGAGTTTCTTGAATGGCAGACCTTGATCTCTGGCCACTGCCTGCATAATGCATTCTTCATCAAGCGGAACAGTGTCATTTCCGCCTGCGCTGAGAGAAAATGACACTATAATTTCAACAAGATCAGGATAATTCTTATCAACTTCTCCTTCTTTACCAAACTGCCTGAGCAGTTTTTGACGCTGCTTTCCCTTCTCCAGTATGACAAACTGCCGCTGATCAGGTGTCAGCTGCTGCTGGCGCACGAGAAGATCGAGGAGAGCATCGCTGTTCAATAATTTCATAGAGGTACCTTTTCGAACAATATGAGGTGACTGCACATTCTCCCACTATTCACTTTTGCAGGCTATTCCGCAAGGAACTTCCACAGAGCTCCCGGCGAAAAGGCACTTGTCAACAGCCCGATCTGCGATAAATGAAGATCTCATTTTCGGAATACCCCACAAAACGCTCTTGCATGGAAAGCCTATTGTCCAGTGACTTCGGAGCCTTTAACAGCGGACCTGCTGCGCAGCGTATCCTCATATTTCTGATGGTTGAAGCGCTCGATTTGTGTCTGGTAATATTTTCTCTGTCCGGGATCGACAAAGATGGCCTGCTTTTCGCTCGTTACGGCCTCCTCGACAAAACCATTGGCCCAGCAGGCCATGGCCAGCGTGTCGAGAATGTACCCTCTCGGTTGGACGGTAGCGGCGGTCCTCGCCAGATTCAGGGCCCTCAGCGGATCACGCAGGCTGATATCATCACTCGTCAGCAGAAGCCAGGCAAGGTTGTTCATAATCTCAGGATTGGCCGGTTCCAGACTATAGGCCTTGCCATAGGCCTCATATGCCCTTCTCTCCATCTTCTTGTTGACCATGAGATCTCCCAGCAGGCGCTGCCAGAGGGCCTTTTCAGGCTCCTGTCGAGCCTTCTCAATCAAGACAGCCTCGGCGTATCGCTCTTCATACTGCCGGGACAGCTGCGCTGTGGGGATCTGCCGTACCAAGCCAACCGCCATCAACAATACGAGAACATAACAGAGTAGACTGAGCCGCACCTTGCGATCATGCAGACGGATGAGTTGCTGGTTATTCTCACATTTTTCGAGATAGTCAACTCGCTCACCGATACCAAAATGGTGCCAACTCGGCTGATCGCGAATATTGCCGCTGAGAGAAGCTATCTTCTCAAAAGCCGAGATAAGCGATTGGCAGTTACCCAACACTGAAAAGACATGCAGGTCGGCCTGACGCTCAAAATTACGGATAAAATAGCCGAAAATATAGCGGAAATAGACAAGCATGAAAAGGAGAAGAGGCACTGCACCAACCAGGGTCAGGACCGTCTCGGGTGAGATATGTCCTTTGGCCATCAGGGTGTAAAAAGACTCACGCGAGAGGAGCAGGTAGATCAAAGGCTCCGCCATCATCGCTGCAAAGACACTGAATCCTCCGATGAGCAGAGCATAGAGCAGGAGATGGCCTTTTTTCACATGGCCGATCTCATGGGCCATCACCGCCTCGAGTTCAGCCAGGGACATTGTCTCGATTATTGCAGGCGTCAGCAGGATATACCTGAGCCCCGGTACAATACCCATTACCCCGGCAGTGAGGGCCTGGCCTTCGAACAGAGGCCAGAGATAGAAGCCGGCGGTGAAGCCCTGTTTTTCACAG
>JAUYSF010000348.1 GCA_030696435.1 Desulfoprunum sp.
ATATTTTTCGCCCAACCTGGGCATAATCTGTTTGAAATGCTTTCAGGGTTTGCCGTTTGGTTCGTTGAGAAAAAAGCGGACTTTGAGCATGATCTTCTCCTTTTTTGAATGCATTGATAATCGTGGAAACCGGCAACGGGATTTTTCCATTAGCTGCCAATATCCCGTATGGGGACATCATTATTTCTTCGGTGTAATGTCTCGCATGCGAATAAGAAACTTATCAGCTGGCAGAAAATCTACAAGGCGGAGGTCTGCGCGTTCCTTGCCCTCAGCATCGAGAAAAACAATGGTTGGCACCCCTTTCACGCCATATTTTTGCAGAAGTCCCTCATAGTAAGGATTGCCGCCTTTGGTCACATCAACTTTGACCATGGTAAAGTCCTTATCTGCCAACCGGACCACATCGGCTTGATGAAACGTCACATCTTCGAGCTCCCGGCATGGTGTACACCAGGTGGCGTAAAAATCAATGATGACCGGCTTTTTCAGGCCCTGTGCTTCTTTCAGGGTTTCCTCCGTATACGGTTTCCAGGTAACGCCAGGGCCGCGCATGGCCATCGTTGCAACAAGAAAAGTGGCCAAAACCAGACCGGCAATACCGGCGCCACTCTTGAGCAGGGGGAAAGCTCGGAAGTTGGCCTGACTCTTATCAATCCAGCCAAGGTGCAGGCCGGCAGCCAGACCGACAAGGGCAATCAGAATTGTCCCTCCATGTCCCGGCAGAATTGGTCGTATGAAATGAGCGGCCATTCCGACCAGCACCCAGCCCATCAGCTTTCTCACCCAGATCATCCAGCCACCTGAACGAGGAAGCTTTTCCAATTGCCCCGAAAACATTGCCAGGAAAAAGAGCGGCAGGCCGAGGCCCAGACTCAAAGTGAAAAAGACGACAAAGCCAATCCATGGGCTTCCCATGCTTGCAACCCAGGTGAGTAGCCCGAGCACAAAGGGGCCGATGCAGGGGGCTGCAACCACACCAAGGGTTATCCCCATAAAGAGGCTGCCAAAATAACCGGTGTAGGATTTTGCCGCAGCCTGCGTGAGGCCGCTCGGAAGGCGCATTTCCCAGAGGCCCAAAAGGCTCGTGGCAAAAAAAACGAGAACACCGGCAACGACAATAAGGACGATCGGGTTCTGGAGCATCGCTCCCATGAGACCGCCTGTCAGAGATGCGACCACTCCGAGTAATGAATTGGTGAGAGCCAGTCCCAGCATATAGCACAGGCCGTGTACCAAAAGCCTGCCACGGCCCTCGCCACCTTTCGTGGCTTGACCGCCAAAATAGGATACGGTGATAGGGATCATGGGATACACGCAGGGGGTAAGGTTTAAGGCCATACCTCCGGCAAAAATACCCAGCAGGGTCCAAATCATGGCCCAACCATAGAGAGGTCCCGGTGTCTTGGTCTCCTCCGCAGTCGTCGCAAGTCCGGCAGGAGCGCTCGCAACAGGCAGACCTCTCCCTTGCCATTCAGGGAAGCCGTATGGATCACGATAGACGTTTTTGTAGCCAAGTTGTACGGCCACCCGGGCCGCCGAGTCACTGCGAACTCATGTGAGGCCTGCTCAGTAGAAAACCAGGGTTCGATTCTTATCTGGCCCAAGGAATTTTTCGAGTGCTGGTGCCTTACGCCATCTTGCCCAGGCGGTCGGTTCCATCGGGAAATTTACCGCACCTTTGAGATGTCCTGTCCTGTACTCCCACTCTTGGCGGGTATCGACCAGGAAAACGCTATTGGCATCTTTTTGATAGAGATTGGCAAGATCGTCAGTTTTGATGATCTGGTAATTACCGTTTTTCCCCTCAGTAAGCACATCATCCCAGGTAGCTTGTTTGGGCGTAACCGCTCGATTAGTAAACCAAAGGGCTCCAATCGTAAGTAGCACTGCCACAAAGGCTATGAATGTTGTTTTTTTGTTTTGCATGACAGGACCTTTTTGAGTGAAAAAATACTACTCAACCTTTACAGCTTTCTTTCACGACCAAGCTTTGACAGAAGAAAAGTTGCGCCTCTTTGAGAAAGCCCAATTCTTTTTGCAAGATCCTCCGAACTGAAAGGGCCATATTTGCTGTCCAATGAGATGATCTCCTCTTCGAGTTCCTCAAACCAATCTTCGAATAACACGAGAAGATCCGGGTCGGTTATGGCCATCAGTTGCTTGGACTGTGCAACCTTATCCACCAGCGTCTGGCACATCTGTGTTGGGTCGACACCTTCGCCCATGCATTCGGCCAGTCAGAGATGTACCAGGCTGGAAACCTTGTCGCTTTCAGACTGGTCGATCAGATTCATAAGAAAACGCTCGCGTGCGTCCTTATCCAGATCTGCCAAAAGCCTTTCCAGGACCTTGGTGATCTGTGCCAAGGCTTCTTCCGGAGCCAAGTGGGAAATGCTCTCAAATAATTCGTCCATACGGATGATTTGCCTCCGATTCTTTAAAAAGTGGTTCTCTCGGATAAGAGATCTGTTGCGACTTGGCTTAAGATTCGTACTACATCCAGAATTCTCGCATCCGCCAATTCATAGTAAATAAAGGGTCCATCACGCTCCACCTTGACCATGAGTGATCTCTTCAATTCTTTCAGATGATGCGACACCAGCGGCTGTGATAATTCCAGCTTCTCAACGATGGTGGATACCGACTTCTTGCCGTCGCTGATGAGCAGCAGTATCCTCAAGCGGTTGCCGTCCGACAGGCTTTTCGCCAGAAAGGCGGCACGCTGAAGATGATCGTTATTCAACTGATATTGAGCCGGGGAGCCATTGTCCCGCTCTGCCGAAGTTTGCGACATCAGGTCCGGATCGCCGTGCAATGGTTGCTTTTCTGTTATCATTTGATACTTTTGGCCTAATTATAACTTTTGATGTTGATTGATTCAGAATCGATATCACGCACACAATGCGACTCTTTCACTTTATCTAAATCAACTTATAAATGAATATTTATATACTGGTTGACTGTTTGTCAATATCTTCTTCTAAAGAAATTGAACGGTTCACCCTTTTGCGACAGCTGTCTTTCTAAATTTGCTAAGGGCAATCATCAACTTACTGGAAGCTATCTTGAAATATGGGAATTTTCGGTCAAGATCAGGGCATACAAAAAAATTTACTGCAGGCATTATAGGGGGAGACTCCAATGGAACGAAAACGTACGCTAAGGAAAGAATAAGACCAGTCCAAATGATTTTTTTACCAGCGCTGGCGTCTAAAAAATAACTGTAAACGATTTAACAGACAATTTTTCACTCAATTTTGAACTACAACCGTTGCTTTTATTTTTGGCTATTAT
>JAUYSF010000437.1 GCA_030696435.1 Desulfoprunum sp.
TCAATACGCCAACAAAGATGACGGAGTTGTCTTGGCAGGATATAGCGCCCCCGATCAGCATCGTCAGGATCAGCGGCAGGATGGTCATGTTAGCTCCGAAGCAGCCCTCGAATAGAGGGATCCGAGGGCTGCTTCATTAGTCCAACATCACTTAAATGCTTTGATCAACGCCTCAAACTGAACTTGGAGTGATTTGGCGTGTTGTGTGACAATCGGGATCTTGCGGTCAATATGAAACAGTTCGTAGACGGCCATCTGGGCTGCTCGCACTGAATATTCCACCGTAAAGACAACATCATCCGGAATTTCGACAAACTGGCTGATGAACGCGAGATTTCTGGACCCCTCTGGCACCGGCAGCGGTCGATCGCCGCTCATGCGGGGCATGAACATGCTGGTGATATAAGGCATTCTGCAAGGAATGCAGTTGGCCGATTCAACGGTTTCGAGATCAAAGCGCAGGTGACCGCAGAGTTCCTGGAGAATTTCTGCGCCATTGCAATCGGCCATCGCTTTGGCAACGAAATTGCCGATCCGATCCGGAAATAGCGCGTATCCCCAGAATACCTGCACGTCGGCCGGCTGGTTCAGGAAGTGCGGTTGATGGGCGAGCACTATGGACATCAACCAATTCGAGTCCTTGAACGTCACCAGTCCGCCAATACCCGGCTCATTGCCACTGAATTGGTTCATCTGGTCGAAGAAGGCGGTGTCCTTCAGCGTCACGGTAAACGAGGCCCAATACGACTGGGCGATGCAGCTGTTAAAGGCGGCAGGATTGCCAAACGCAGGCCGGCCCTGCGCCAGTCCTTCCCAGAGTGTCCAGCCGCCGCTCTCCCTCTTGGTCAGCTTTGCGGGTGCGCTCGTCATTGAGCCCAGACTGGAGGCATCGGTCATGGAGCCGTTTTGCAGGAACACAACGTCATCGTCATTCACTGCTATCAGTTCGCTTTTGCCCTGCCGCAGGCAACGGATGCCGGTTACGATAAACGTGCCGTCTTCAGTCCTGTGATCGAGATCGGTCACCTGGCAATCCGTTATGAGGACGACACCTTGGGCTTCGAGCCACGTTCGCAAGGGCAGGACCAGTGAATCGTACTGATTGTAGATGGTGCGCTTGACCCCGGCCAGGGTTTCAATACGGGAGAACTCCAGCATGAAGCGCAGCAGGTATCGTTTAAACTCAACGGCGCTGTGCCAGGGCTGGAAGGCGAATGTGGTGGACCACATGTACCAGAATTCAGTGTTGAAGAACTCGGGTGAAAGCCAATCGGTGATCCGACTTGCAGCCAACACATCTTCGTCGGCGTTGCTGAGTTTGAGCAACTCGATACGGTCCTGCATGGAGAAGCCCATCGAAGTCACCGGGATCTTGGCGCGGCGTTTGTCGACCAGTCTTGCCATTGAATGGGCCTGGTGCTTTTCATTGAACTCCACGGTTTCGGCGAATACCGTCGTGGCTCCGTTGTTCAGTGAGGGAATTGATTTGAAAAGATCCCAGGTACATTCATAGTTGTCGGTGGTCAGCATGCGGCCGCCGCGTAGCGAGTAGCCACGGTCCGGATCTCCGGCGCCATCCAGGCTCCCACCCATGAGAGGTGCTGCTTCAAGAATCGAGATATTTCCGCCAGGCAGGTTGCCGTCACGGATCATGAAAGCGGCGGCGGCCAGGGAGCCGATACCTCCACCCACGAGATAGGCCTTTGTTGTTGTCTTCATGTGGTTTTCCTTAGAAAAAATTGCTCGAATGCCAATGACAAGGCAGAGGTGTACTCCGTTAGCGAGTGCGCTCCGAAGCTGTTGTCGCTGCTTGGTGCTGTGTGTGATGGGGGACTTGGACCTGAGTGCGAGTTCAGGCTTGAACTGTGAGAATTCCGCAGTATCGGCTAGTTGGACCAGGGGTGCTATGGTTTGTGGGGAGCATTTTGTAGCCTAAATTTGAGAGGCTCCCCGGCGAACGCCCATCCTGTCCAGCTCACGCGTCAGGAGGCGTTCGGTTTTAAAAAACAGGGAGGATCATTCTTTAAATGTTGTGACGGTATCTTCGAGTGTAGCCTGTAACTCACCCCAGGTGTTTTCCACACCGTCCTTGAGTAATTCCCAGGTGTCATCGTTGGCCTCGCCCATTTCCTTCAGTCTGGCCTTTGTGGCCCTAACCTTCTGCTCAAGATCTTCAACATGCCTGGCATGTTGTTTGATGCGGGCTTCGATTGTCAAACGCTTTGCCTGGGCTTTGAACTCGGTAAATCTGGCTTGCACTATCTCCAGTTCGGAAAGTATTTTTTCTTGGAAGGCTTCTCTCTCGCTCATAATATATCTCCTTTGTTAATGGAATTTACCGGCATTATTTACTGGCCTTTTGCACAGAAAGGGCCATCGCTTCGGTTGAGGTAATGACGATTGTATCCCCAACCTTAACCTTTTCGAGAATGGTAGGATCCTTGACCTTCACGACCCGCAGGCTGTCATCGAGCATTCTGAGGGTTGCAGTGGTTTTTACTTTGTCAATTGCCTCAATTGTGGCTGAAACTATGGTTTCGTTGACCTTGACAACTCCCGGTTTACTGCCTGGTGTCGCCCTGCTGACCTCTTTGCTGCTTTCATCTCTGACCTCGCCCGGCTCAGCCATTCGCACAGCCACTGATTCGACATAGACAAGCACCACCTCGTCCCCTACGCGAACCTGAGGAAGATTGACCACCTCGTCTCCGGCATGAACAATAATGGAATTGCCTTTGGGGCCCCGTATTGTCACCATCCGGGTCTGCATGTCTATCGCTTCAACTGTCGCTGTAACTGATTCCGCATTGGCCCTTTCAATCTTAAGGTCTTTATTGGCAGTGGTATGTGTGCAGGC
>JAUYSF010000069.1 GCA_030696435.1 Desulfoprunum sp.
AGGCGAGGGGTCAAATCTGCCGTTGGCTTTTACAATGAAGCGCTGCAAAACACTACATCCTAAAATAACAAACCATTACCTTCAAAACCCATCCATGTTTTCGGTAGAAATAATCTGAGCCCGGCAGGCCCTGCCAAACACTAGGCTGCTGGGAAAACTCTCATTGCGTCGACGTTATTGTTAATCTTCCCGAGTCAAGGCAATTTCCATATCGATCATCTCTTTTGCCCTCTCAAGGGCGCGTTTCTCGTTGTCACCGCCCATGGAGACGTGTTTGTTGTGTCCGGAGGGATCGGTAATATCAAAGGAAAAATTTGAACACATATTGCTCTCGGGATGTACCGCAATGGTCCAGCCATTATAGGTGGCTGTGATGATATTCTGCATGTTGGCTCCCCTTTTTTTCCAGTTTTACGTGGCAATCCACTGCATGGAACTATAAGGCGGAAGACGCCGAGTAACAATAAGCACGAGGTTGACAAACACCACCTTCTCCTCTATAAACGAAACTATCGCTAGGGGTGCATTTTTGCTGAGAGGAATCGTTCCAACCCTATGAACCTGATCCGGCTAATACCGGCGAAGGGAAGCGGCAAAGACGACGATCTCTGGACTGCCTCCAGTTTTCCGGCCATTAAGCCGCTTGCCCTTCCGCAAAGGACAAGCGGCTTTTTTTATTGGGGGATAACTGGCATGGATATTCTTATCAACGGGCAACCACAGACCTACCCACCGTGTACCATCGCCGAGCTGGTGGCAGGCAGGGGACTATCCCCCGAGGCCTTGGTGGTGGAGCTGAACGGGACCATCATCAGGCAGGAGCAATGGCCGACAATCCGGCTCAAGGACCACGATGCCCTTGAGCTGCTCAGTTTTGTGGGAGGAGGTTGAATCATGACGGAAGATTTGTTGCGCTTAGGGAATGTGAGCTTTAGCAATCGCCTGTTCACCGGCACCGGCAAATTCGCGGCCAATGCCTTAATCCCGAAAATGCTGGCGGCCAGCGGTTCCCAGATGATTACCGTAGCCCTGCGGCGGATTGACAGCACGGCCCGCTCGGAAAACATCCTGGCCTATATCCCCAAAGGTGTGACGCTCTTGCCCAATACCTCGGGTGCCCGGAACGCCGAGCAGGCGGTGCGGATCGCCCGAATTGCCCGTGAGGCGGGCTGCGGTGATTTCATCAAGATCGAGGTGATCACCGACATGAAATACCTGATGCCCGATAACATCGAGACCCTCAGGGCCACCGAGATCCTCGCCAAAGAGGGCTTTATCGTCCTACCCTATGTCCTGCCCGACCTGCCGCTGGCCAAACGACTCGAATCGGCCGGGGCCGCGGCGGTGATGCCGCTCGGCGCCCCCATCGGTTCCAATCGCGGCCTGGAGACCCAATCCCTGATCGCCCTTCTGATCGAGAACTGCCAGGTGCCGGTGATCGTCGATGCCGGTATCGGCCGGCCCTCCCAGGCCGCAGCGGCCATGGAGATGGGGGCGGATGCGGTGCTCGTCAATACCGCGATTGCCACGGCCAACGATCCGGAGGCCATGGGCGCAGCCTTTAGTCTGGCGGTCCGGGCCGGTCGGGCGGCCTACCTTGCCGAACTTGCCGAGCCTTCGACTGCGGCCAGGGCCTCATCGCCCTTGACCGGTTTTCTCCATGAAAATCAATTCGGCTTGTAGATTTAAACGCTTAGGGTGCCTGCCATGTCTTTTTATTCGATCATCGAACAGTACAGGGAATTCGATTTTCCCGGTTTTTTTGCCGGGGTCACCGGGGAAATGGTGGCACGCAGCCTGGCCAGGGAGAAACTCAGCCCCACCGACTTTCTCGTCCTGCTCAGTCCGAAGGCAGGCGAATATCTTGAGGCGATGGCGCACAAGGCGCAGCGACTGACGGTCCAGTATTTCGGCAAGACCATCCAGCTTTTTATCCCCCTCTACCTCTCCAACCACTGTGCCAACCAGTGTGTGTACTGCGGTTTCAACCGGCAGAACGCTATCCATCGGCGCAAACTCAGCCTGGCTGAAATCGAGACCGAGGCCCTGGCCATCGCCGCCACCGGTATGCAGCATGTGCTGTTTCTCACCGGCGAGTCGCCAGTCCACACCCCGATGGACTATCTGAGCCGTGCCGCCGCATGCCTCAAGCGTTACTTTGCCTCGGTTTCAATCGAAATTTTTCCACTGGATGCGCCCGATTACCGCCTCCTGCAGCAGGCCGGCGTTGATGGCATGACCCTTTTTCAGGAAACCTATGATGAAGTGACCTATCAGCGGGTGCACCTGGCCGGTCGGAAAACCGATTACCGCTACCGGCTGGATGCGCCGGAACGGGGGGCTGCGGCAGGCTTGCGCATGGTCAATATCGGCGCACTCCTCGGCCTGAGCGAACCGCGCCGGGACGTATTTTTCACCGGGCTGCATGGACGCTATCTGGAAGACACCTATCTGGACACCGAGGTCTCGATTTCCCTGCCCCGTTTCAACGAGGCGGCAGGCAGTTTCCAGCCCGATTATCTGGTCGACGATCCATCTTTTGTCCAGTTCATGACCGCCCTACGCCTGTTTTCGCCACGGGCCGGGATTACCATTTCCACTAGGGAAAATGCCCGGTTCAGGGATCGACTGCTGCACCTGGGGGCCACCCGCTATTCGGCCGGTTCCAGCACCGGGGTCGGTGGCTACACTCAGACCACGGTGGCGCAGAGTCCCCAATTTGAGATCACCGACAACCGCACGGTGGAGGAGGTGGCGGCGGCCATCATCGCTCACGGCTATCAACCGGTTTTTAAAGACTGGGATGTGATCGGATGAAAATCGGGATCGCAGGAGTAGGCGGCATCGGCTCCAACGTGGCGCTCAACCTGGTGCGCAGCGGTGTTTCTTGCCTGAAAATTGTCGACTTCGACCGGGTGGAGTTGACCAACCTCAACCGCCAGTTCTATTTTCACGATCAGATCGGACGGCTCAAAGTCGAGATGCTGGCGGAAAACCTGCGCCGTATCAGGGCGGATGTCGAGATCGAGACCATGGCCATCCGGCTGGATGCGACAAATTGCCAGGCGATATTTGCCGATTGCCAGCTGATTGTCGAGGGCCTTGACCGCCAGACTGATAAGAAAATGCTGTTGGAAACCCTGGCCGGGGAGAAACAGCTCATCGTTTCGGCCTGCGGCATCGCCGGCCACGATCTGGCAGGCATCCGGGTGCAACGGCTGGGCAACTGCTCTATTGTCGGCGATTTTGTCACCGACTGCGCCCATGCTCCCCTCTTTTCCCACAAGGTGCTCGCCGTGGCGGGCCGCATGACCGATATCATCCTCAGACAAGGTGGCTATTATGACCGATAACAGCAGGCCGAGACCAATACTCCCGCCCGGCATCTACGGGATTACCGCCGAGAAATATTCCCGCGGCCGCAGCACTATCGAGGTAGTGCAGGCCATGATTGCTGGCGGCATCGGGATCATCCAGTACCGGGAGAAACGCCCGGCGAAAAGCTTTGCCGCGATGCTTACGGAGTGCCGGGAGATCCGCCGACTCACCCGCGAGGCCGGCGTTCTTTTTATCGTCAACGATTATGCTGATATCGCCCGGCTGGTCGACGCCGACGGCGTCCATGTCGGCCAGGACGACCTGCCGGTGGCGGCAGTCCGCGAGCTGATCGGCCCCGGTAAGATTATCGGCCTGTCAACCCACAGCCCGGCTCAGGCCGCTGCGGCTGTGCTGGCCGGGGCGGATTATATCGGCGTCGGTCCGATCTTTGCCACCACCACCAAAGACGATGTCTGCGCCCCGGTCGGCCTGGCCTATCTCGAACACGTCGTGCAATCCTGCCCCCTGCCCTTTGTGGCTATCGGCGGCATCAAGGAACATAACATCGAGCAGGTCGTCTGCCGCGGGGCCAAGACAGTCTGTCTGGTCACCGAGATCGTCGGGGCCGAAGATATTGCTGCCACGGTCCGCAGGCTGCAGGTTGCTCTGGCAAAAGCTGACCGGCCTTAATCATGTAAGGCAACGACATAGAGAACACTTGCGAACACCTCAACCAAGCCACGGATATCGCATGGCTTTCATCTCCCAGGGGGACTTTCCCATGACCTTTTCCACCCAGATGGCCGCCGCCCGGCAGGGCATTATCACCAAACAGATGCAGCAGGTGCTGGCCGCCGAATCCATCCATCAGGATGACCTGCTCAGCCGGGTTGCCGCGGGCCGGATCGCCATCCCCGCCAACCGCAACCATGTGGGCCTCGTGGCTAAAGGAATTGGCGCCGGCCTGAGCACCAAGATCAACGTCAATCTCGGGGTCTCAGAAGACTGCTGCAACGTCGAGGCCGAACTTGACAAGGTCCGCCGCTCGATCGAACTTAAGGCAGATGCAATCATGGATCTCAGCACCTTCGGAGATACGCGGAAATTCCGGCAACGGACCGTGGCCATAAGCCCGGTGATGATCGGCACGGTGCCGATCTATGACGCGGTGGCCCGCTATGGCAAGGATGTGCCCCGAATCTCGGTGGATGACTTTTTCGATGTGGTCAAAATCCATGCCGAAGACGGGGTCGATTTCATGACCATCCACGCCGGCCTGACCCGGATGGCGGTGGACCGCCTGCGCCACAATCCCCGTCTCACCCATATTGTCAGCCGCGGCGGCTCTCTGCTGGTGGACTGGATGGAGGCAAACGATAAGGAGAATCCCTTTTTCAGCCATTTCGACCGCCTGCTCGATATCTGCCGGGATTACGACGTCACTTTGAGCCTTGGCGACGGCCTGCGCCCCGGCTGCCTGCGCGACGCCACCGATGCGGCCCAGATCCAGGAACTGATCACCCTCGGCGAACTGACCAAGCGGGCCTGGCAGGCCGATGTCCAGGTGATGATCGAGGGACCGGGCCACGTGCCGCTCAATGAGATCGTCGCCAACATGCAACTCGCGAAAAAGCTCTGCCACGGCGCGCCGTTTTATGTGCTCGGCCCGCTCGTCACCGACGTGGCCCCCGGCTATGACCACATCACCTCGGCCATCGGCGGTGCCCTGGCCGCCACCTACGGCGCGGACTTTCTTTGCTATGTCACCCCGGCCGAGCACCTGAGACTGCCCGATCAGGACGACATGAAGGAGGGCATCATTGCCGCCCGCATCGCCGCCCATGCTGCTGACGTGGCTAAAGGCATTCCAGGGGCCATCGACTGGGACAACGCGATGAGTCATGCCAGGAAGGAATTGGACTGGACCAAAATGTTCGAGCTGGCCATCGACCCCGATAAGGCCAAAGCCTACCGAGCCTCCTCCCAGCCCATCGACCAGGATACCTGCACCATGTGCGGCGACCTTTGCGCAGTCAAGCGGAGCCGGAAGATCTTTGAGGGGCGATAAACGAATATATTACACTCCCCAAACGAAGGCTATGAACAGCGCCTGCACAAATTGTCATTTGAATTGACAATTTGTGCAGGCGTGTTCCCAATGTGCGCGACCTTTCCGTATTTCAGCGATTTATCAGGATGTGCGCCGCGCGGACCGGCCAACTGCTCAATCTGTCGTCGTTGTCCTCCGACTGCGGCATTACGCACAACACCGCCACAGCCTGGATCTCGGTATTGGAGGCGAGCTATATCGTCTTCCTGCTCCGTCCCCATTTCAATAACTTCAACAAGCGGCTCGTCAAAACCCCCAAGCTCTATTTTCTTGATACCGGCCTGGCCGCCTGGCTGCTCGGCATCCGGGAACGGGAACAACTGTCCTTCCACGCCCAGCGGGGAGCGCTTTTCGAAAACCTGGTGGTGACTGAGTGCATCAAGGGGAGGTTCAACAGGGGACAACAGGCGGATCTGTATTTCAGGCGCGACAGTAAGGGACTTGAGGTGGATCTCCTGCTGGACGACGGCATCAGCCTGAAACCGGTCGAGATCAAATCCGGCCAAACAATCGTCCCCGATTTCCTGGTTTCGCTTAAGAAATGGTGCGAGCTGTCCGGCAACCCCGACCGCCCCGCAGCCCTGGTGTATGGCGGGGATAGAGAGCTGACGAACGGCAATGTTGCAATCATCCCATGGCGGAAACTGGCGGATTTGATGGCGGGGCGATGCTGGACGGAATGATGACGATACTTATCATGGATATTCCCCGAATAACTCAACAAGCAGGATAAAAAGGAAAAACGGAATTAAGTATGGTATCCACTGAAATCGTTGAGTATGATCTCCACTGAATTAGACTGTGGAAGAAGGTTGCGAGTAGGTAGCAGTGGATCATACTTGGCATTGAAAATGCTGTATGGGACGAATGTATAAATCTCAATTCTATCCCGATTTTTTTTCCAATTGGTACATTATGAATAAACAGAGACTGGTGGCGTATGAAAACACAGCAGTATTTCAATTACATTGAAGAGAAGCTCTCAACTCTCGCCGTTAGAATTCAAAATCGCGGAAAACTGAACATTCTTGACTTGCATCTCCACTCTGAAAATTTCTACCTTCATCTTTTCAATAAGCTGTTCGGCTGGCAGTTGAGTAATCTGAATTCCGGAAAACAAAATATTGAAGCAATCGATTTGATTGACCATAACAACAAGATAGTTATTCAGGTTTCTGCAACGGCCACCAAGGAAAAAGTTGAATCCGCGCTAACCAAAAATCTGTCCGCCTATGCCAGATATACCTTCAAATTCATATCTATCTCAAAAGACGCAAGCGCATTGCGTAGCAAGACCTTCGCTAATCCCCACAATCTGCCCTTTAACCCACGTGTCGACATTTATGATATTGTCTCAATTCTGAAAGTAATCTGCGAGCGCAGCAGTGATGAACAAAGGGTTATTGCCGACTTTATCAAAACGGAATTAGGCTCGGAGGTTGATCCGCTCAAACTTGAGTCCAACCTTGCCGCTATAATAAACATCCTTGCCAAGGAAGATTGGTGCCAGGATGCTTCAGCAGTTGAAACCACCCCATTCGATATCGACAAGAAGATTAACTACAACAATCTGGATGCAGCGCGCGGTATTATTGATGACTACAATATCCATTATGGCCGGGTTGACAGGATTTATTCCGATTTTAATACCCAGGGCGTAAATAAGAGTATATCCGTACTGGCTGCGATACGTCATTATTACCTGACAAATAGTGCCCTGCTCAGTGACGACAACCTATTCTTCAAGGTTATCGAGTGCGTGATCGAAAAGATTCAAAACAGTGCGAATTATACCGCCATTCCTGACGAGGAACTGGACCTTTGCGTGAACATCCTTGTGGTGGATTCGTTCATTCGCTGCAAAATTTTCAAAAACCCGGAAGGGTATGCCAATGCTGCTTCCTGACAACATCCACCCAGAGCAAAGTATTTATTACAACGGCGCCTTTGTGCTGCAGGCGCTCCGAGAGCATCGCGTCATGGATTTATTGGATTTATATATGAGTACCCAAATGCAACAGGAGATGACCATGCCCGTTTTTGTTTTGTGTCTGGACTGGTTGTATTTGTTGAATCTGGTCAGTTTGGACGAACAAGGGAGCGTTGTATTATGTTCTTAAAGTCCCTGACAATTTCAAGCTATACCGAAGTGATTCGTGTGATCAACTTTCACAACGGCATCAATCTGATTGTCGATGAAACCCCAAACAGAATAGGCACGGAAACCGGCAACAATGTAGGCAAGACCACGGTTCTCATGCTCATAGACTTTTGTCTGGGAGCAAGCCCAAAGCATATCTACACTGATCCGGAGCATAAGAAGGAAGAGTACAAGCTGGTCAAAGATTTCCTGGTTGAGAACAAAGTGCTTGTCACGCTTGTGCTCAAAGAGGATTTATCCAGTGAGAATTCCCCTGAAACCCGTATTGAGCGGAACTTCCTGCCGACGAAGCAGAAGATTCAGAGAATAAATGGGGTGAACAATACTGACGAGGAATTTGACGAAGCATTGACCAACCTCCTCTTTCCCGGCCAATACGGAAGTAAACCTACTTTCAGGCAAATCATTTCCCACAATATCCGCTATAAAGACCTGAGCATCAACAATACCCTCAAGACATTGGATCGTTATACCAGTGACGCTGAATATGAAACCCTGTATCTGTTTTTGTTGGGGTGTGATTTCGAACAGGGGGATACCAAGCAGGAGTTGTTGACCCAGATTCGCCTGGAACAGAACTTCAAGAACAGGCTCGAAAAAGACCAGACAAAATCAGCTTACGAAACGGCCCTCTCTATTTTGGACGGTGAAATTGAACTCTTGAATCGTCGCAAGTCGAATTTCAACCTGAACGAAAACTTTGAATCTGATCTGGATAAGTTGAACCAAGTCAGGTATCAGATCAATATGGTGAGTTCGGAAATCGGCAAATTGAACATTCGCCGCGACCTAATTAACGAAGCGAAGCTTGACCTTGAAAAGAGTGTGTCACACATCGATGTACAGCAACTGGAGCATATCTACCGACAGGCAACCGACCGGATAGAAGGTATTCAGAAGACTTTTGAAGATCTATGCAGCTTTCATAATCGGATGATTGACGAGAAAGTTAAATATATCGCGAAGGATCTGCCGAGGCTTGACAGTGACATCAAATCCAAGGCAGAACGTTTAAGCCGCCTTTTGCAGGAAGAAGCAGATTTGTCCGCGGCCATCTCCCGTAGTGAGTCTTTTGAGGAGCTGGAAAAATTGATATCGGAGCTCAACGAGAAATACCGGAAAAAAGGGGAGTATGAAAATACTATCCAGCAGTTGGCCGAGGTTGAGGCGAATCTGACCTCGCTCAACAAAAGCTTGGACGATATTGACGATGCGCTGTTTTCTCAAGCATTTGAGCAGAAAATCAAGGATCAGAAAGATAAGTTCAACAAGCACTTCGCTTCAATTTCCCAGACGCTCTATGGTGAGCAGTATGCCTTGAAGGTCGATCCAACCGTTAACAAAAAAGGCCAGCGGTTGTATAAATTCAGCGCATTTAACACCAATTTTAGTTCAGGAAAGAAGCAGGGCGAGATTTCCTGTTTTGACATTGCATATACCATGTTTGCCGACGAGGAAAATATCCCGTGTCTGCACTTTTTACTGAATGATAAAAAAGAGCTGATGCATGACAATCAACTCCTAAAAATAGCCCAGCTAGTTTCTAACAAGGGAATTCAGTTTGTGGCGTCAATTCTCAAAGACAAGCTGCCCGAGGAATTGAATCGGGAGGAGTTTTTTGTGGTGAAGCTATCGCAAGCAGATAAGCTTTTCAGGATTGAAGGTTATTGAACTCAATTAGACAGCCAACCTTTGTGGATAATAGTTGGTGATATGGCAAGGCCCAAGGGACGCCCTTAATACTTAAAGTTTGGCAAAAAAAGGTGGAACTTTTTTTATCCTCTGTTAGACAAACCAGTGGTCTGACTGAACAAACAGGAAAGTCCCTAGACAAATCAAGCCCAAGCAGCCTGTTGCTGCCAGCGCAAAACCTGCCGCATGCCGATCACGGCACTTCAATGGTACGGTCATTATTAAACGTGCCTCTATACAATTCTCAGTTGCTATTGTTGGAGGGGCATTTCTAGGGCGGTTGCCGATAAATGCTGCGAAGAGGGTGCCCTTTACTGAATGCCCTATTCCGCTTGGCATCTCAGCAAATTTTGCTGAGAATTGTATAGAGGCACGTTATTAAAAAACGGCTTAAGGCAAATATCTCTCTATGTCCAAGGCCCCATGAAAGACGCCCAGGATATCAATGCAGTCGTCTGTGATCATGTAGGCAATTCGGTAATGACCATAGAGGAAATGTGGATATCACCTTCCGGCTCTTCACGGTATTTATGGCCAAGTACGGGAAAATCGCTCAGAAGTTGCGCTTTTTCGTAGATGCCGGAGACGACTTTTTCGGCAGCGGAAGGGTTGTCTTGTGCTATGTATTCGAAAATCTCTTTAAGCCATTGCTCGGCTTCGTGTGACCATCTTATTTGTGCCATGTTCTGATCCGGCTGGCCATTTCACCATTCGAGATAACCCGCCCGGCGCGGACATCTTCCAACCCACGATCAACCATTCTTGCAAAGGCCAACTCCCTCATGATTTCATCGTATGTGGCATCTTCGGGCTGCGACAGGACAACCTTCGTTATCTTCTCTTTTACTGTTTGGGTCTGCATAGTGAAAAATCCTTATTCGGCGGGAGATGCGGCAACTATATGATAGTTAACTGCGTTGGCATTGTATCAGCTATACAACAACTCTATTGATATAAAGTCTTTCGTGCAACTGGAAAATTCTTGGCCGGGTGAACCCTCTTTATAGCCGGACGCAGGGCACGTAAAACCAGGAAGATTGATAAAAAGCAACTTCCCCGTCACAGCATCCCCCGTTTCCGATAAGCCCTGTAAATCAGCCGGTCGATCAAAAAGAAAAAAGTGATCGGCAGGACCAAAAACACCAAAGTCAGCAGCGATGCCACGCTCTTATCGGACGAGTTGAGCAGCGGAAAGATATAGCCGGAGTAGGACGGCACGCTGCCGCCGCCGATGAGAAAGACCAGGAAGTATTCGGAAAACGACACGAGAAAGACGATGGTCGCCCCGGCGATGAGGGCCGGCAACAGCAGCGGTATCTCAACCATCAGAAGCGTCCGCCAGGACGAGGCGCCCAGATTGCGGGCGCAGAGTTCGAAATTCTCGCCATAGGTCTGATAGCCCGCCGTCAGGGCCCGCAGCATATAGGGATAACTGACGACACTCAAGATCAGGATCACCCCCCCGATGGTATCGGCAATCCCCAGACGAAGAAAGATGAAGTGCGCCCCCATGGCAAAGGCCATAGGCGGGATCAGGGCGGGGGCGAGGAGGAATCCTTCGAGCAGGCTTTTGCCCTTAAAAGATGTCCTGGCAAAGAGTTTGGCCGGCATGATCGTCATGACAAAGGTCAGGATGATGGTGCCAAAGGAATACAGGCAGGAAGAGAACAGGCTCAGCGCAATGTCGTGGCGGTGCACCGCTAGATACCGCAGGCTGCGCAGATCAAAGGAGGCGGGGATAATCTCCGGAAAGGCCCAGGACGACGAGACGGCATTGAGTACCAGCACAACAAGCGGGCAGACAAAGAGCAGGACAAAGAGTGCCAGTATACCTGTCAGCCTGATCACAGTTTGCGCACTTCCCGGGCCAGCCTGGCCGACAAGCGCAGGTAGATGGCGATGAAGATCAGGGAAAAGCCGAAGATCAGGGTCAGCATGGCCATGGCCACCGGTCGCAGGGCGATATCCTTCTGGAAAAAATAGTCATAGATCCGGATGCTCAGCATACCGGGAAAACTGTCGCCAAGAACGAAGGGCAAATCAAAACCGCCGAAGGTGAAGATAAAGAGGATGATGAAGGTGGTATTGATCGCCGGCATGATAAAGGGCAGGATGAGCGAGAAGAATATGCGCATCCCCCCGGCCCAGAGCATCCTGGCGGTGTCGATCTGCCGCCGGTCAAACCTGACGAGCATGGCATAGACCATGACCATCACAAAAGGAGTCTCTTTGTAGATATAGGCCGAGATCAGGTCGATGCCCGATGGAGTATAGAGCAGATCGGGGAAGTGCTCAAACGAATCGATCAGCGCCAGGTGGTAGGCGATGGCCGAAACGATCCCGGTCTTGGCCAGCAAGACGACGGCCAGAAAACCCACGGCGATATGTGGCAGAACAAGCGGAATTTTATAGATAATGGTGAAATGCCGCTGCCTCACCGGCAGCTTCCAGATGGCGTAGGCCAAAGCGGTACCGAGCACGATTGACAGGCTGCTGCTCGCCAGGGCGACATACAGGGAAAAGGCCGCCGACCGCAGAAACCAGGAGTCGGCAAACAGTTCCCGGTAGGCAAAGAACAGGTCGTCGTAGGTATAGGAAAACATCAGCAGGCCAAACGACTGCAGCACGGTGATCGTCAGGCCGCAGCCGAAGACCACCAGAATGGGCAGGAGCAGCGGCAGCAGACGCAAGGTCAGTTGGGTTCGCCGCATTATATTATTGAGCCTGCAACACCAGTTTTTCCCAGTCGTTTTCCAGATGTTCGAGATAGTCCGAGGGGATTTCCGGCACGGCGAACTTACCGAGGACAGCCAGCGGCAGCGTCGCCGCCCCGAGGTCAAGGGCCGCGAATTTCTTCTGCTCTGCTCCGCTCAATCTGGTGAGATCCAGGGCGGTAAAATCGCCCCAGTTCTTCGGCTCATTCTTGGACAGCTGGGCCTCGGGCGAGAGCAGGAAGTTGGCCACCACCATGGCCCCGGCCCTGTTCGGGGCATTGAACGGGATAGCGGTAAAGTGGGTATTGTAGATCGATCCGTCCTCCATGACAAAGGTACGGACCGTATTCTTATATCTTCCCTCAAGAATCTTGCTCTGGGCATCGGCCTGATGGTAGCTCATGTTGATCAGGACCTCACCGCGCTCAAACAGAGTTTCAAGGGCCGCGATATCCTTGGGATAGGTCTTGCCCTGCTGCCAGAGGGAGGGTTTTATCTCGTTGAGAAAGGCCCAGAGCTTGCCGGCATTGCGGGCATAGAGGCTCTTATCGAAGCCGGCCATATATTGCTTATGACCGCCGGTAACCGCATAGAAGGCCTGGCGGATAAAGGCCGAGCCGGTAAAATCGGGTGGTTGCGGATAGGTGAACTTGCCCGGATTTTTCTTGATCCATGCCTTTAATTCGGCAAAGGTTTTGGGAGGATTCGGGACCTTGGCCGCATCGTATTCAAAGACAAACTGGGCGCGCCCGTAGGGTGCCTCAAAGCCCTTGACCGGGTAGCCGAAATCGGATTCGACGGATAGGGGATCGACTGCGGCGAAATTAGGTAGAAGACCGGTGATCGGCCCCTGCAGCAGGCCATTTTCCATGGCGTTCTTGAAATTTTCGCCGTTGATCCACAACAGATCCATAGTCCCCTTCTTGCTGCCGGCCTGTTTTTCCGCCAGGAGCTTGTT
>JAUYSF010000082.1 GCA_030696435.1 Desulfoprunum sp.
GCTGCTCAGCTCAACTCCTCAACCGCCAGTTCCACCGTTTTGCGCAGAACGGACTGCTGGTGAAAGATCGGCTCTTGCAGGCGGCTAGAGAGCATGGCGACTGCTGGGCGGATATATTCGGCAAAAAAGGCCTTGCCGCGAACCTGTGAAAGGAAGGCAAAGGCCCCAACGATCTGCAGATTCCTCTGCAGGGCGAAAAGAGTGTATTGTCGGCGGAAGGCCTTGGCATCAATGGTCATGCGGTGCCCTAATTGCTCCAGATAAAAATGCAGCAGGCGTTCCTGGATGGCTCCGGGTAAAGCGGCGTAGGGGTCGATCAGCAGCGAGGCCAGATCATAGGCCAGAGGGCCGCGCCGGCCTCCCTGAAAATCAATAATACGGATGTGATCATCGGTGATCATGATGTTGCGTGACTGGAAATCCCGGTGCAGAAAAAAACCGGCGGGCACCTCGGCCGCCTGACTGGCGATGGCCCGAAATTCATCCTCAATACCTGCAGGGATCCGGCAGCCAAGCATCTCCTGCCAGAAGGCCCGGAGGAAATAACCAGATTCTCTTTCCAGCATCAGCTGCCGGTCATAACAAGGGGTATCCCAGCACCATGCCTTATCAAAGCCCTGGGCTGCATCGATCTGCATGGCCAGCAGCTGCTCAATTGCCTCTTCATAGAATCGGAGCAGCCCAGCCGTTGCAGAAGGATCAGCAAAATCCGTTGCGGCAACACGTTCATGGAGCCTGGTATCACCCAGGTCTTCAAAGAGGATCACCCCACTTTCTTCATGCCGGCCGTATAAGGCCGGTACGGGAATCTCTTTGTGCATCAGATGTCGGCCAATATGCCAGGCGGCACCGGCCTCGGCCAAATCCCGTCCCTCCGGAATCGCCGGAAAAACGGCAAGACAGAGCGGTCTACCGTCCCGATGTAGCCGAACAAAGCAACGGGACGAACCATCGGCGCCAAGGACAGTAGAGGAAAGTCCTGCTGGGTCTGTCTCGTTTGTGCGGATCAAGCCGGATTGTTCAAGCAGCGGGATCAGGCTTTCGATGAGGTGGTCTTCCATTGTCGTCAGTGTAAATATTTCTCGTCTTTTCCAGGTTTCAGGCAGAAAGGAGGGTGTCGGCTCTTCTGCTACCGGCCTCTATCTTCACGTTGTCCCAGGCGACTATGCGGCACAGTTGCACGTCATGGCCGACCTCGACATCCCCCAGACAGCACCAGTCCTCCAACGCCAGATCGTCAGCCACCCTGGCCCCGGGGGCTATCAGGAAAGGGTTTTCAGCCAGGTCAACCATTTCCGGCCAGCGGGGAATGCTTCCCTTGAGCAGTCCGGCATGCAGCTCCAAATAATCCCCAGGTGTGCCCATGTCGGTCCAGTAACTGCCATCCACCGGCAAGGCGGCTATCTCTTGCCCTTCGGCCAACATATTCTTATAGAGATCGAGGATACAGGAGAACTTTTTCGGGGTAATATCCTGCAGTATTTCCGGTTCGATGACATGGAGGCCGGTAAAGGCCAGGCAGGGGCTTACCGCATCATTTGCAAAACCGAGCACTCGCTGCCCCGCAACCTGAACGGTGTTGAAACGGGGATAATCGTGGACCGCCAAACTCACCTTGGCTCGATTCCCGCAATGGTCGCTGTAGAGCGCTGCAAAATCGATACTATGATAGATATCACCGTTGGTCACCAGCAGCGGTTCGTCGCGCAGGCAGGCCAGAGCACCCCGAAGACCACCGCCGGTGCCGAGCAGGATCTCTTCTTCGAGCACCACCACCCCCGGCAGACCGGCAAGGGTGGCCACTATCTGCTCTCGCAGGTGGTGACAGTTGACCACAATATGGTCACAGCCGACATTCTGCAGGCGCCTGATGGTCAGGAGTAAAAGGGGTGTGTTGAGGATGGGAAAAAGGGGTTTAGGCCGCAACAGGGTGTGAGGAAGCAAGCGGGTGCCGAAACCGGCGGCAAGGATCATGGCCTGCATAGATATCTCTTTTTGCTGGTTGCAAATACGGAAGGCTCAATGGCCGATGCAGATGCGAACGCCTCCCTCACATCTGCAGAGAACCGTCTTCGCGCTCGGTGATTCCGACCACCACAATGCCGGCAGCATCCGCCTCTCGTATCATCTCTTCACGGTCAAAGAGCAGGGATTGTCCGGCCTCAACGGCCAACACCGCCGCCTTGACACCTCTCAGGGTCGTTATAGTGGCCAGCCCCGTAGCGGGCAGATCGAAGCGAAAATCCTGACCGGGTTTACGCACCTTGACCACCACCGCTTTTTCCTTGGCCAGAAGACCGCCGCGTCTGATCGTCGCATCGGTTCCTTCAATGGCCTCAACCGCCAGCACAGAACGGTTGCGGACCACGACGCACTGGCCGATATCGAGCTGGCCGATGGCCCGGGCATTTTTCCAGCCGAATTCAATATCGATGATCTGCTGCTGTGTAGGTCTGGCCTTTGTCAGGATACCCTGAGGAAAAAGCAGATGCTCCAGGTAGAGGGTTGACTCACGCACCGCAATGCCTTCCTGCTCCAGCGCCCCGGCCACTGCCCGCAGAATGGAGTCATCCTGTTTGCTGTCAATCTTGTTCCACAGAGAAAGGCCTTTGAGATCAGGAAGAACGTCTCGGAAAATCTTGGTCTTGGTGATGGAGCCGAGAAAAACCGCCTCGCTCACATTGTTGCTCTTGAAAAATTTAATAACCTTGCCAAGCTGTCCCAGTTTAACCCAGCAGACCTCATCGGCGGCCTCGGCTACTTCATGGGCCGTCTCACCCTTATGGGCCACCACGAGGACGGTCCGGCCGGCCTTCCTGGCCGCCTCGACAAAGAGCAGAGGGAACTGGCCGCCACCGGCTATGATGCCTATATTTCCGAGATGCATTGTCATAGAGAGATTCTCTTAATCCTCGACCGTGCGCTTGACGACTCCGCGCTTGGACTCTTCAAAGAACCTGATAAGACAGGCAACCTCAGGGCAATCCGGAAATTCGGCCCTGGCCTGCTCAAGGGCATCTTTCATCAAAAGATCCGGGGTGCGGAAAATAATTCTGAAGGCGGCCTCCAGATTATTGATCGTCTCACGGTTAAAACCATTACGTTTCAGCCCGATCTTATTGATCCCGGAAATCCGGGTGCGATTACGGGTCCCGGCCAGGATGACATAGGGCGGAACATCGAGACTGATCCCGGATACCCCACCGATATAGCTGTATTTGCCGATACGGCAGAACTGATGCACCGCCACCAGACCGCCGATCGAGGCACGGTCACCCACCTTGACATGGCCGGCCAGGGTCGCGACATTGGCCAGGATAATATGATCTCCCAGTGTGCAATCATGGGCGACATGGGTATAGGCCATCAGCAGGTTATGGTTGCCGATAACGGTTTTGGCGTGGCCATGCGGTGTGCCACGGTGGATCGAGGCATACTCGCGGATCTGATTGTCGGAACCGATAATGAGCTCGGTCGGTTCCCCTTTGTAACTGAGATCCTGAGGGGCACCACCGATCGAGGCAAAAGAACCGATGAGATTGCGCTTACCGATGGTGGTCGGGCCGCTCACTACGGCATGGGCCTCGATCCGGGTGTCGGCATCGATTCGGACACCTGCTTCGATGACTGCATAGGGACCTACGGAGACGGATGCATCTAGCTCGGCCTTACTGTCAATAACTGCTGTTGGATGAATAGACATAAATAATTATATTATTGAGTGATATTTTATAGTTGACAAATAGTCGAAGGCCAAGTTTCAAACAGACGGAAACAGCTGCGCTCTCCTTACCGGCAAAACCATTGTCGCGCAAGACCTTTCTTAGCCCTTTTTTCAGCTCTTTATCTGTAGCAAAAAGCCGCACTGGCAAACCAGCGGGCAACTCACCGATTTTTTAGGAGAAGGAGGCCATCAGTTCCGCTTCGGCAACAAGATTGTCGTCGACATAGGCCTTGCCGCTCATCATCATGATCGTGCGTTTCTGTTTGATCATCTCAAGTTTTAAAATCAGTTGGTCTCCCGGCACCACCGGTTTACGGAACCTGGCCTTGTCAATACCGGCGAAAAATAGCAGTTTCTGCCCTACTGATTCAGGATTGGCATAGAAGGCCAGGACACCGCCGACCTGGGCCATACCTTCGAGGATCAACACCCCCGGCATGACCGGGCGACCGGGGAAATGGCCCTGGAAGAAAGGTTCGTTGATCGTCACGTTCTTAAGGCCGATTATCTCCTTGCCTGGCTCGATCGACAGAATCCTGTCCACCATGACAAAGGGATACCGGTGCGGCAGAAGCCGCATTATCTCAACTATATCTATGCTCTCCGGAACAATTACCGTACTCATGCCACCTCTCTCCCCGCAGCCTCTTTCAGCTCGTCTCTCGCCTGTAATTGGGCCACATCTTTTTTCATTTTTCTGATTTCACTGTATATTTCTGGAAGTTTTGCAAAAATGGATACCGCCTTCGTCCAGGTTCTGATCGGGATGGCCGGCACCCCGCCGACCATTGAGCCCTGGGGCTGATTGCCATGAACTCCGCTGCAGGCCGCCACCATCACCCGGTCTTCGAGGTGTATATGCCCCTTGATGGCGGACTGCCCGCCCATGACCACACTGCGGCCCAAGGTCGTCGAGCCGGCAATCCCGGCCTGAGCCACCAAGAGAGAGTTTTCACCTATCACGACATTATGACCGACCTGCACAAGGTTGTCGATCTTGACCCCGGACTTGATCCAGGTCACCCCATAGGTCGCCCGGTCGACGCAGGAATTGGCCCCGATTTCCACGTCATCGTCAATCCGGACAATGCCGACCTGGGGCCGCTTGACATGATTGCCGTTTGTATCGGTGGCATAGCCATAACCGTCGGCCCCGATGATCACCCCGGAATGGATAATCACCCGGCGGCCAACCTGCGATCCCGAAGAGAGGACGGCATTGGCCTTGATGACCGTATCCTCGCCAATCTCGACATCGTTGCCGATCACCACTCCTGACTCGATGCGCACCCGTCTCCCGACCCTGACCCGATCGCCAAGGACCGCCAGTGGTGCGATAGTGATTTCCGGATGAAGCTCGCAGTTCTCACCGACAAAGGCCCTCTCATGCACCCCGGCGGCCACAAAGGGCACTGCCAGAAAAGCATTGTGGATAATCGCCCCCGCCAGGTTCGGATCCTTCACCCGGATAAGTGTTTTGCCGGGAAGTTCCTCAAGGTTCGTGGGCACCAAAAAGGCAGAGGCCTGGCTCTCTTTGAGGGTCTGAACATTAGCCGCCTTAACGAGAAACGACAGATCACCCACTCCGGCCGAGGCCAATGGCGCAAAGCCGGTGACGATCAGGTCCTTATCGCCGGTTATTTGCCCGTCGACCAGCCGAGCCACCTCTTCCAGTTTCATATTCTTCGTGTTCATTCTCTCACCGATCAGGGGTTGCGCAGAGTAATTCCGTTTCTAAATCAAAATGAGAACGCGAAGGCAAGCGAGCAGCGACGAGACCGTACATTGAGTACGGCGAGGAGCCGCACAGCGTAGCCGACAAAGTTAACGTTTGATTTCGAATTGGAATAGCTCATCCGTGTTGTTCGCTCATTTGATAGAGCAAATAGCTGCGACGCAGTTGCTTGAAATTTTCCAGACCGGCCTGCCAACTTTCCTCCAGCTTAAGGACCGACACACCGTCTTCAAGGAGCCAGCGGACTTCCCCGTCACCAAGGATCAGATCGATGGGCAGCCGTTCAAACTCATATTCATAGGGTGGCTGTTTATAGCAAAACTCTTCGGGATAGAGCTGCAAGACCGCCTGCAGGAGGGCAAGGCTCGTCCGGTAAGGCTTAAAAACGGCTGTATCCGTCACATGCAGCTGAAAACCCGCGCAGGCGGTTTGGGCCCACTTGCCCGAGGTGGGTTCGAAGATCAGCGGCCTGAGGCTGCAGCCGGGCAGAGGCGTTGCAGTGAGGCGTTCAAGGATGTCTTCGCACCGCCAAAAAGGTGCACCCACCAGCTCGAAGGGTAAGGTGGTGCCCCGGCCTTCGGAGATGTTGGTCCCCTCCCAAATGACTTGACCGGGATAGACCATGGCGGTTTCCGGGGTCGGCATGTTCGGCGAGGGAAAGACCCACGGGAAGCCGGTATCCCGGAACAACATATGGCGTTGCCAGCCCTGCATCGGGATGATTTCCAGGTCGGCACCGAGGGCAAATTCACTGTTGATATAGAGGGCCAGCTCGCCAAAGGTCAGGCCGTGGCGCATCGGCAGAGGGTAGAGCCCGACAAAGGAGCTGCACTCAGGTCTGAGGATGTTGCCCTCCACCTCAAGTCCTCCGACCGGGTTTGGACGGTCGAGGACAATCACCTTCTTACCGTAACGAGCTGCGGCCTCCAGACAATAGGCCATGGTATACAGAAAGGTATAGACTCTGGTGCCGACATCAACAATATCGATCAGCAGAACATCGAGCTCATCAAACATCTCTTGGCTCGGGCGACGGCTCTCCCCATAGAGACTGTAGAGAGGGAGGCCTGTCTGCATGTCGGTCTGGTGCGCAGACTCCACCATATTGTCCTGTTTCTCACAGAAAAAGCCATGCTGAGGTGAAAAAAGGCAGGTCAACTGCGCCCCGAATTTTTCCTGCAGAAGCAGTCGCCCGTGCCGCAGGTGTCTGTCGGTCGAGGCCTGGTTGGACAACAATCCCAGCCGTTTGCCGGCAAGCAGAGGCCAGTCGCCGGCCAGCAGTCGTTCAAGTCCAATCTGAATCATAGCACCATCAGGAGTTACGTAAAAAGAGCACATCGTAGTTGTCAATACAGCGACATACTACCGGTGCGAGGGGAAAAAGTCAAAATCTAGATGGGAAGTGACTGGGGATCGATCTACTGCCGGGCTCCTTTATGATGAGTCCGGCGGCAGATTGAGGAGACAATCAGGGCTCGCTGAAAAGGGCATGGACGGTGGCCGGGATCTCGCCTTTCGGTTTGAGAATATTATTTTCCCCCACCTCATATATGCCGAACCATTCTTCCGGATCTTCCCGTTCATGTCGAGTGGAATCTGTGGGATCTTCGCCGCTCTTCCACCACTCGTCATTGAGCTGGAAGAATACCATTCCGGCGAACTTCTCCTTACCCCAGGCCGTGCGAACATCCTGCCAGACCGAGCGGAATGTCGCCGGGACATCTTCGACCGGGTGGCCACCGAAACCGGGGACCGATGGCTTGGGCTCAAAGGGTGAGGTCGACAGACCAACCTGGGTGATAAGTATTGGTTTGGTCATCTTTGCTGCCAGATCTTCCAGATAGCCCTGATAGGCAGTGCCGGTGACTGAACCGGGAGGCGAGGTCCTGACCCCACGGGCATAGGTGTACACATTCATGCAGACGAGATCGCCGATATCCGGAGTGATCATGTCCTCCCGTGGGACTTCCAGATCCGGACGGTCACCGACCGGACCGATATGGGTCCAGCTGGTGTGACAGTAGAGATGCCTGCGACCATAGCGCTTGAGCTCATAATCCATGGCCCCGTCCATCAGGCGGGCGATGGCAATCTCGGTCGGAGTCCGGTTTTTGACGATGATATGCCGGCCGGTGAAATCACGGACATCGGCATGGCGGGCATCGGTGCGCTTCACAGCATCGGCCTGAAGCTCGTCACCGATGGAGAACAACACGAGACGATCAGGGCGTCCCACCTTATACGTATAGTCAATGACATCACGGATCTGGTTCAGGGTCTTGTTGAGAAAGGTCTCATCAAGAAAATCCTCCTCGTAGGCCCATATCCAGATATCCTGGCCATAGACCAAGTCGGTCTTATCAAGCTCGGTGAAAAACTTAGCCGGCATCTGCAGGGGGAAGACATGGACATAGTTCACTCCCAGATCCCGCATCAGAGGAATATGTTGGGCATACCGATCATCATTGCCGGGGCTGGCACCGTAAATCGGGGTCTCTCCCGGCAGATAGGGCGAATAGCCGATTCCCTTGAAAAACACTGGGTTTCCGCCCCGCGAGAGATCTAATATCTCGCCTCCTCGGCTAACGAAACGGGTCGGGGCCAGGGTCGCGGGATCAATGTCCGAGGTCTTGCCCTGAGGCGCGGAAACGGCAGCCAAGGCCTGGCCCGTCAGGAGCAGAAGCAGTATCGTCAAATGGAGTATTGTTCTTTGGGATAGCATTTTTTGTATTCTTACAACTCTTCAATATTATGGCATTAATCGCAGACAATTCAACACCGGATGGTATTTCCACAGCCCTCCACCTCACCTCTATTCCTCCTCAGACCTACCATAAAAAAAGCAAAGCACCAAGAAAAAAGCCCCCGGAAAATCACCGGCGGCATGCATGTCTATCAGGCCGGAAGATACTATTCACCGCGCTATGCGGATACTGTGATGCATCCGGAGATTGATCGAAAGTTGCCCCGGCGGCGCTCGCGCTCAGAATCCGCCTGGAGACCGAGCTGCAACAGCCGTTTTTTCTGATCCTTTTCCGCGAAACTGGCATTTTCCTTATGATGCGACTAATATGGCGACCTGATCGTCTTCTTTCCGTCATCCTTTTTTTGAGTGAACTCCTTTGAAAAACAGAATTTCCCTGATTCTTATCGCAGTCCCCTGTTTTCTGCCATTGATCTGGCGCATCTGGCAACATGGCATGGCCGAACCTGTCGGCCTGCTCTCCGATTTCAGCCTCGGCCTGCTGATCTTTCTCCTGGCTTTGGCCAGTCCGTTTCTCGTTCGTATACTGCTTGTCCTGCTCTGGGCGCTCTTTCAGGCCGGTTCGCAGGAACTTCTTGCCGCCATGCAGCGACTTCCTTCCTGGCAGGACATGCATTATCTCGCCGATCCGACCTTTGTGCAAAACAGTGCAGCAGGTCTGCATCTGGCCAATCCCATTCTGGTCGGCGCACTGCTGCTGTCAGCGTTCTTCTCTTGCTTTGGCAAAGTGCGAAAACCCGGCAGACTCGTTCTTCTCACAGGCTTTGCTCTTATTGTCGCACTCCTGGGGGCACAGACTCTGCTCAACCGCCAGTTCAGCGGCGAAAGTATTGCCGCCCGCTACAACCCGTTGCAATGGTTTGCCGTAGATGCCGCAGCCATATTGACACAGGAGAAAAAAAGCGATCTGTCGATCTCCGATCTGCCTCTTTCAATGCGACAACTTGACCTTTCCGGGACTCCGCTGCTGCAGAAAGGCAGGGCCAAAAATGTCCTGATCATCACCCTGGAGGGGATTCCCGGGCTCTACCATCCCGAGATCCGCGAGGCAATGCAGGTCCCCGCCGGCCCGTATGAAATGAAGGGTCTGGTTGAGAACACCAAGGATGCAACTCTGGTCCCTGATTTTGTTGACCACAGCCACCAAACCATCCGTGGGCTCTACTCCATCCTGTGTGGTGACTTCAGCAAATTCTCCTATGAGATGTCGAAGGCATTCGAACTCCAAACCAACCCTGAACGGGCCAAAGAGTGCCTGCCGGCCCAGTTGGCCAAAAATGGTTGGGATACCCATTATCTGCAGGCGGCAGGGTTACTGTTCATGGGCAAGGACCAGGTGATGCCCAATATCGGTTTTCAGCACGTGCATGGCAATGAATGGTTCAGCGAACCCGATCCGTATCCCTTCATGTGGGGCAAGACCGACCCTGTTTTTTTCCGCGGGGCACGAAAATACATCGCCGAGTTGCAGGCCAAAGATCGCCCGTGGATGCTGACCCTGCTGACTGTCGGCACCCATCAACCCTATGCCGCTCCCGATGAAATCGTTGCCAAATACCCGAACCGCATGATCGCCACGGTCGCCATTCTTGACGAGGCCGTGGCAGAGTTTCTCAAAGGAATACGAGAAGATGGTGTCCTGAAGGATACACTGGTTATCATTACCTCGGATGAATCCCACGGCGATGATATTGCTGAATGGGCCAGCAGCTGGGGGCTAATGGCCATCCTAGCCCCGGAACAGAAGGCCCTGCCCCGTATAAAAAAAGGGACTTATGGCCTGCTCGACACCACGGCCTCCATCCTCGATTATCTCGGGATCAAGCCACCCGCTTCGATTATCGGCAGGAGTTTTTTTCGCGACTACTCGGAACCGAGGGTGATGGCCTCCTACACCAACAGCAAACTGCGCTGGCTGACCACCGATCATAAACGCTATGAATGCGCCCAGAATGGCGACTGCAGCGTCAGCACCGCCCCGAGCCTTATCGGCTTCCCTCCCGGTGGTTTTAGCCAAGACCGAGAAAACCAATCACAGAGGCTCTTTGGCCTCGCCGCAGTCCTTGATCATAAGCTTACCAGTAAGGCCAAGATCCAGGTTCTGCGTTTTGCCAAGGGTGAGATTCGCAAATTGCCGGAGAAGATAACCAGTGAATGGACAGATAATCTCGCCGGCGCCCAGTATCTGGATTTTCCAGCTGATTCAAAGGTCCATGTGTCGATCAGGATCAAGGCCCTACAGACCCCCAATGAGGGCATCCAAATCAAACTCTTCTTGCGCGAGTTCGAGTATCTCGTCAAAGACATCGAATATCCATCTTTCCCCGTCCAGCATGCCGGCGAAGAGGCAAAGCTCGAATTTGACATCGACAATCCCAAGGCCAGACAATCCTTCTCCTTTCATCTGGTCGGAGAAGGCAAAAATGCCGAGATCAAGATGGAAGAATTCAACGTGACTATCACCAGAAACAAGGGATAGTGCGTGCGCAGGAGGATGTTCACAGGCCCACATCCCTGTGAGCAATCGTGGCTTAATCGGCCTCAATCTGCCCCAAGAAAAATTCTCGTCTTTGGTCTTTTCACATTGATCCATCGCAACCAGAGATTATGAAAATTTGACATCCTTGTTTGCTGCAGATATCCTGTAATCGAGCATCAGCAATAGAGATGGCAGAGCAAAATACACTCCGTAATCTCATTGCCCGTTGTTCGGAACTTGTCCCCGCCGTTTTACGGCCACACCCTCTTCCTTTCCTTTTCACAGCAATGGAGGCTCAGATGACACGGACACATCAACTTTTTACACTGACAATCACCCTTTTTTTCTGTGTGTTCATCTCTCAAGCGTCGGCGTATGCCCAGGAGGGCCAGGCAGCTCTTCTTGAGCGCCTGACAGCCGATATCGCCGCAAGCACCCAACTGAACGACACGTCAAAGGAATTGGTGAAATCTAAACTTCTGCCGATTACGGTCAATCCCATCCTTGTTGCCGAGGTCAAAGCCCAAAACAACAAAAAGGTTTCACTCGAAACAATCAAGAAAGTCGATGACGAATGGAAGGCCAAGGAGGGGGATGTTCCACTCCTTGAAGAACTCAAGGCCAACACCACCGCCAAGGAACTCAACCGACTGATCAAAGGCATTCCCGAGGTGGTTGAGTGCTTTGTCATGGATAACCAAGGGGCGAATGTCGGCCAATACAACGATACCAGTGATTACTGGCAGGGTGATGAGCCGAAATGGGCAAAATCATTCAATGGTGGAAAGGGCGGTGTGGAAATCGGCAAGAAAGAGATCGACCAGTCAACCGCCTTAGCCCAGCAGCAAATCAGTCTTCCTCTTATCGATGCGGATGGCGCTGTTGTCGGAGCTATCACCCTCGGCATCTCTGTGGCGAAATAATGGAGGTGTTCCACTGAAAAGGCTATTAAGAGCGGTCGTTTGCACTGCATGAAAGGGCGAGGTTAACTTCTGGTCTTTCCATGCAGTGCAGAAATATTGTCGTTTTATTCAGTGTCTCTGAACAGTTCCCTACCGATCAGCATGCGACGGATTTCGCTGGTGCCAGCGCCGATTTCGTACAGTTTGGCGTCCCGCAGCAGGCGGCCGGTCGGGAAGTCGTTGATATAGCCGTTGCCACCGAGACACTGGATCGCCTCCAGGGCCATCCAGGTCGCCTTCTCGGCGGTATAGAGGATGACGGCAGCGGCATCTTTTCTGATATTACCGCCTTTATCCGCCGCCTTGGCTACCGTGTAGACATAGGCCCTGCAAGCATTCCAGGTGGCATACATATCGGCCAGTTTACCCTGCATCAACTGAAATTCACCGATGGGTTTGCCGAATTGGCGCCGCTCGTGGACATAAGGCAGCACCACATCCATGCAGGCCGCCATGATGCCCAAGGGGCCACCGGCCAGGACCAGGCGTTCGTAATTGAGCCCGCTCATCAGGATATCCACCCCCCTATCCACTTGGCCCAGGATATTTCCTTTCGGCACTCGACAATTGGTAAAGACCAGCTCGCAGGTGGGCGAACCGCGCATCCCGAGCTTGTCGAGCTTAGGACTGGTGGCAAAGCCCGGCATGGCCTTCTCGACCAGAAAGGCGGTGATGCCATGTTGCTTCTTCTCTGCTGAGGTTTTGGCGTAGACCACCAGGACATCGGCATTGGGGCCATTCGTTATCCACATCTTGGTGCCGTTCAGGATATAGCCGTCGCCCGCCTCGACCGCCGCAAGACGCATACTGACCACATCGGAACCCGATCCGGCCTCACTCATAGCCAGTGCACCAATCTTCCTGCCGGCAACCAGATCCGGGAGATAGCGCCCCTTCTGGGCCTCGCTGCCGTTCAGCTTAATCTGGTTGACACAGAGATTGGAATGGGCACCGTAGGCCAGGCCAACCGAGGCCGAGCCCCGGCTGATCTCTTCCATAGCAATGACATGTTCGAGATAGCCCATGGCCGCCCCGCCGTACTGTTCCGGCACGGTGACACCCAGGAGCCCCAGGGCACCCATCTTCTGCCAGAGTTCCGGCGGGAAATGGTCATTCCGGTCAATTTCTGCGGCCAGCGGGGCAATTTCCTGAGCGACAAAATCCTGCACTGTCTCACGCAGCAGGCTGGCGGTTTCTCCCAGGCCAAAATCTAAAAGAGGAAATGTCTTCATGTCTTCTCCTGATTAGCTTTGCAGTTCGTTGATATTGGCGAATAAATCCAAAGATTCCGGATTCTTCAAGGCATCCTTGTTTTTCACCTCTCGGCCATGGATTGTCTTTTTGACGGCAAGTTCGACCTTTTTCATATTCAGGGTGTAGGGGATGTCCGGTATCCCGATGATCTTGGCCGGGACATGCCGGGGCGAGGCATTGGTCCGGATGCTCATTTTGATTTTGTCCTTGATGGCCTCGGTCAGCTCATATCCGGCCTTCATCTTGACAAAAAGGATGATCCGAACATCACCCAGCCAATCCTGGCCGACGACCACGCTGTCGTCAATCTCCTCCAACTTTTCCATGAGCCGGTAGATCTCTGCCGTACCGATCCTGACCCCACCGGGGTTCAGGGTGGCATCTGATCTGCCGTACATGATCACGCCGCCCCGTTCGGTAATCTCGATGAAATCGCCATGGGTCCAGACGCCGGGATACTCTGAAAAATAGGCCGCCTTGTACTTTTGACCGTCCGCATCATCCCAAAAAGAGATGGGCATGGAAGGGAAAGGAGCGGTACAGACCAGTTCACCCTGTCTGCCGGTAACCGGCGCACCGTTCTCGTCATAAGCGAAGACCTTCATACCAAGCCCCCGACACTGGAGTTCGCCCTCATAGACCGACCCCATCGGGTTGCCCAACGCAAAGCAGCCGTTCAGGTCCGATCCACCCGAGATAGAGGCCAGCTGCAGATCGGCCTTCACCTCATCATAGATAAAATGAAAATCCTCTTTGGAGAGTGGCGAACCAGTGGAAAGCAGGGTCTTCAATGGACTCAGATCAAACTGTCTGCCCGGTTTTACCCCGGCATTCTTTAAGGCTGCGATATAGCCGGCACTGGTGCCGAAGATGGTGATCTTTTCATCCTGGGCCATCTGCCAGAGGGCCTCCGGACCGGGATGAAAAGGGTTGCCGTCATAGAGAACGAGGGTCGCACCGCTGGCAAGCGAGGTGGTCAGCCAGTTCCACATCATCCAGCCGCAGGTCGTGAAGTAGAAGATGGTGTCTTCGCGTTTGAGGTCGGTATGGAGGATCAGTTCTTTGAGTTGATGGAGCAGAACCCCGCCGGCACTCTGGACCATGCATTTCGGCAGGCCCGTGGTACCGGAAGAATACATGATATAGAGGGGATGTTCGAACGGCAGCTGGACAAAGTCGATCTCCTCGGCGTTATTGCGGCAGAAATCATCGTAATGCACACCATTGACCAGATCGCCGAGATCGGCCCGTTCCCGCGTATAGGGCACGACCACCACCTTTTCGAGGGAAGGGATTTCCTTAATAATGCCGGCAATCTTCGCCAGACTGTCGAGGGCCTTGCCCTTAAAGAAATAACCGTCGGCGGTAAAGAGGACCTTCGGCCGGGCCTGGCCGAATCTGTCCAGCACACCCTTGATGCCGAAATCGGGCGAACAGGAGGACCAGGTTGCCCCGAGGCTTACGGCCGCCAGCATGGCGATGATCGATTCGGGCATGTTCGGCATGAAGCCCACCACCCGATCCCCCGGCACTACCCCGGCCGTTTTCAGCGCCGCAGCCACCTTGGCCGTGGCCGTGTAGAGTTCGGCGTAGGTTAAGGTCCTGCGGACACTGTCCTCGCCCCGGAAGATCAGGGCCGTCTTCTCATCCCGATAGCGCATTAGGTTTTCAGCGAAATTCAGCCGACTGCCGGAGAACCAGCGAGCCCCCGGCATCTTGGCCGGATCATCGATCACCTCATCATAACCTTTTGAGGCCTTGATCCCGGCAAAACGCCACATCTCAGCCCAGAAGCTTGCAATATTTTCCACGGACCACCGATAGAGGGCATCGTAATCGGCAAAGTGCGTCCCGTAGGTCTGGTTCACCTCCTGCATGAACCTGTACATATTGGCATCCTTGATTCGTTGCTCAGACGGTTCCCATAAAGGTTGTGACATGGCCTGCCTCTTCAATGAAATCCCTGATTCTCAATCAACTTCTGCCTAATTGCTCCGCCGCCATTGCTCTCAGTTTGTATTTTTGGATCTTGCCGCTGGCGGTGGTCGGATACTCGCTGACAAAGTAGATGAATTTGGGAATCTTGTGATAGGATATTTGATCTTTACAGAAGGCGGCTATTTCCGTGTCCGTCGCATCCTCGCCGGATCTGAGCTGGATAAAGGCGGCCACCTCTTCGCCATATTTGTCACTGGGAACGCCTACGACCTGCACATCTTTGACCTTCGGATGGGTGTAGAGGAATTCCTCGATCTCCCGCGGGTAGATGTTCTCGCCGCCACGGATGATCATATCCTTGATCCTGCCGGTGATCTTGCAATAGCCGTTTTCATCCATGATTGCCAAGTCCCCGGTGTGCAGCCAGCCATCCCTATCCACCGCCTTGGCCGTTGCCTCGGGCATCTTGTAGTAGCCCTTCATCACATGATAGCCTCGGGTGCAGAGTTCGCCCTGCTCACCGATCGGCATCTCCCTGCCACTCATCGGATCGACAATTTTCACCTCGACGTTGGGCAGTGCCCTGCCGACCGTGGAGGTCTTTAACTCCAGGGAATCTTGATCCCTGGTCTGGGTGATGCCCGGCGAGGCCTCGGTCTGGCCATAAACAATGGTCATTTCGTTTGCCCCCATATCCTTGATCACCCGCTTCATGACCTCGACCGGACAGGTTGAGCCGGCCATGACACCGGTGCGCAGGCTCGATGTATTGTAGTTGCTTTTGTCCATCTCTTCAAATTCGGCGATGAACATGGTCGGCACCCCGAGCAGGGCATTGCAGTGTGAGGCCTCGACGGTCTTTAGCACATTGGCGGGGGTAAAGGCTACTACCGGGGCCATGGTGGTGCCGGAGACCATGCAGCACAAGGTGCCGATAACACAACCGAAGCAGTGGAAAAACGGCACCGGGATACACATCGCATCGTCAGGGGTCAGCTTCATGCATTCGGCCATGCTCAGGGCATTGCCGATCAGGTTGGTGTGGGAAAGCATGACGCCTTTAGGAAAACCCGTAGTTCCGGAGGTGTACTGCATATTGATGACATCATCGGGATGGAGAGAGTCGAGCCTGGCCTTAAGTTCCTGGTCCGATACCTGTTTGCCCATCTCCAGGATATCATGCCAGTTATACATCCCGGCGATCTTCTCTTTGCCGAGATAGATAATATTTTTCAGAAAGGGGAGTTTTTCGCAGTCCAGCCTGCCCGGCTCACTGTCCATGATCATCGGACAGACCTTGTTCAGGACCTTGATGTACTCGTCGGGTTCTCGTATCCCACCGGTCAAAATAAGGGTTGTGCTATCGGATTGTTGCAGAAGATATTCAAGCTCAGTACTGCGATAATTGGTATTGACCGTCACCAGGACCGCCCCCATCCTGGCACTTCCATATTGGGTATAGACCCATTCGGGCAGATTATTCGCCCAGATGGCAACCTTGTCACCCCGCTCTACGCCAAGCGCCATGAGCCCTTTGGCGACAGCGTCGAATTTTCCTCTCAATTGTCTGAAGTTTTGCCTGATATCGAGGGCATGATACTCCAGCCCAATGTTATCTCCGAAGTTTTCAGCCAGAATATCTACAACGTTACCGATGGTCGTTTTACCCACTTTAATATCAGGTTTCTTCATCTGAATCCCCTTCTGCTAAAAGTGATAAGAAATTGCGGTGATATCTCTTTGGTAAAAACTTCTGACGGGAACACGCGGAAGGACTCCCTCCTTACCGGCATCCCGCCAGAACACTGCGCTACGACATTTTTTCTAAGGGACTAAAAACTAAATCCTTCCGGTAGCTGGCCTTGGCCGGTTCCTTTCGGCACCCAGGACAGATCGAGGATCGTGAAGGTCGGCCCGCAGGTCTTGAAAATCGGCACCACCTTCATACCGATTGTCGGATCGCCAATTGACAGGTAGCTCATCAAGATGGTTGCAACGCCATCAAATTCTATATTGATAAAGCGAATAGGTTTATCCAGCAGGTTAAAGGCACCTGACCGGGCGCAGGTCATAAAGGTGTGAACCCGAGCCGTTTTTTTGGCGATATCGGTCAGGTCGATGACCGTATTTTTCGCCAGGCAGTCGGGACAGTGGATGCGGAACGGGATATAGATCGTGCCGCTGGTTTCACAATCCGGGTTATCACAGCGGGTGGCCAGCAGTTTGCCCTGGCTCAGCGATTCGAAAAAGATTGCTTCGCCGCCATAGGAATGGATATAGGTCATATCCCTCGGGTTGGTGACGCCCATGAGTTTCCAGCCGTCATCGGCGTTGCGGATCGGGGTATTCGGGGTCAGGTGGTGGAATACACCTTTGAGTTTATATTGATTATTTTTGACAAAAACCTGGCCATACATACTCATAGCAGTCCTCCTTTATGCGTCTTTCTTCATCAGATGATCGGGATCCATCAGGATAGTCGAGGTGACATGGGAACCGACACCGGCATGACTTATGGCCATCCCTCTTTTGGCGCCCTTCACCTGCAGATTGGTCCAGTCCTCCGGTTTTTCCCGGTTGAACTGTTGCCACAATTTCGCGTCGCCATGGATCTCCGCCCATCTGTCCCAGATATGGGTGGCGATCTCAAAGGTCTGCATGATGCCGGTGGCGCCCACCGCATGCATACAACCGATCAAGCCACCGGAGAGATTTGACGGCAGCTTACCGGGTTTGCCGGTATGCGGATTGGTGTGATAACAGTCGCCCGATTCAACATAGTTCCGGCCATAGCCATAGGGCCGCAGACCGATATCCTCATAGGTTTGCACATCGCTGATGGTGAAGGCGTCATGGAGTTCGAGGACATCGAGATCTTCCATCGGATTGGTGATACCGGCCATGCCATAGCCATAGTAGGCCGCCATCCTGGCCGCGAGAAAGCCGGTGAAACCCGGATAACGCTCGCCGCCGGGGAAACGCTCGCCGAGATCTTTGTACTGATCGGCGGTCTCATGCGGCAGCAGCGGTATGGCCATATCGCGCCGGTCGGCGGGGCGCAAGGTGTGCGAACCGGCGGCCACCCAGATGCGCAGCGGTTTATTTTTAGAATTTTTGGTGAGCTTGACGGCCGTATCTTCATCACACAGAATGGTGCAGGCCGCCCCGACGCTCATCAGACAACAGTCGAGGGTCCGGAGCGGGTAGGCAACGATCGGCGATTTCAGCACATCATCGACGGTGATCTTCATCGGTGACTGGGCAAAGGGATTGAAACGGGCATAGCCGTGATGCTTGACGGCAATCTCGGCCAGGGTTTTTCTGAAAGATTCTTCTGACTTACCGAAGATCTGCCAGTAGCGCTGAGCCATGACCGCGTAATAGCCGGTGTAGATATGGCCGAGCGGCGATTCCCAGTCTTTATCGGCCGCGCAGGAAATGAGGAAATTGCCCTCATCGGTCGGGACCTCGTCCATCCGTTCCCAACCCATGACCAAAACGCAGTCCGAGTAACCCGAGGCCACGGCTTTCATGCCTTCCCATATGGTCGAACCGCCGGTGGCGCCGCCTGTTTTTACCCCGACGTTGCCGAGCGGATCCAGGCCGAGTCGATCATGGATGACCGATTCTCCCAGCAGCTGGTCGCCGAAATGATCGGCAAAATGGCCATAATAGCAGCTATGGATATAGCGCTTCAATTCGGCAGGCGAGATGTCGAGCAGGCCGGCTGCCATCGTGAATGCATCAATGCAGAGTTCTTCGATGCGCTTGTCGGGGAAGGCCCGGTCAAATTTCGACTGACCGGCCGTTACCAGATACACAGGTCTCTGCAGTTGGGGAATTTTCAACTGTTGTTTGCTGAATGTAATCATGCCTCCGTCTCCTTCTTGTTATGGTTGCCGTGTTCGAAAGCGTTCTAAAGCGTTCCCACCCATAAGACAAAACTGGTAGTGGTGCTGTTGTTGGTAATCTTCTGACTTTCCGGATTTGACCAGAAATGCACCGAATCCCCTTCACCCATGAGAATCGTCTCGTCGCTGAGCATCAGTTCTATCGATCCTTTCAGAACACAGAGCACTTCCTGGGCATTCTTAATGTTTTTTCGAACTGGAATTGATTTCCTCGGTTCGATGACGAGTACGGACGAGTCGATGACGGTCCGGTTTTCCGGCGGGAAAAACCGGCGGGTAACAAATCCGGTGTGGGAGAGCTCAATTTCATCCCATTCCGATTTCTTGATCAGGATGATTTTTTCCTGTTTACTGACCTGGGAAATCAGCTCCCCGGCATTCACACCGATGGCGTTGCAGATGCGCATCAAGGTATCCACCGACGGTGAATTCACATCGTTTTCTACCTGACTGAGAAAACCTTCGGAGATGGTCGCCTTCTCCGCAACGGCCTTCAAGGTCAACTTCCGTTCCTTCCGGTATTTTCTGAGCAATGTCCCTATATTCATATGTATCCAAAAATATTTAGGTGAAACGCGGAACACAGGCCGCTATTGTTAATGTTTGTTATAGGTTAATATTTACTTATATCTAATATTAACATCTTGTCAACTAAAAATCAAAGCAAGATGAGAACGCGAAGGCAAGCGAACAGCGGCGAGACAGTTAGCCGATGGCCTCTCCACCCTCTCTTTTTGTTAAAAAATTTCTTTTAGCTCGTTTTTTTTGCTATAATTGGCTAGGCCGGTTCAATCGGCTAAACCGGT
>JAUYSF010000091.1 GCA_030696435.1 Desulfoprunum sp.
GGTTGAGGAAGCTGAGGAGCTTTTCTTCAGCTCGACCGAAGAAGAAAACCTCATTGAAAGCCAGAAAAAAGATGAAGGGCAAGTGGTAGAGGCCGAAGACCTCTCCCTCGATTTTGAACCCGGAGTATCTTCTGCATTGCCGGAAGGTGATTCTGTCTTGAAAACAGGCGAGATTGATCTGACTAGGGCCTTTGATTCAGATACTGAAACTAATGCAGAAATGTATGCTGCACCAGCATTTATCGCTGAGCCTTCTCTTCAAGATGAAGATAACGAGTTTCTTGCAGTTTTTGAAGAAGTGCCTGAAGAGGCTGCAGTGGATGATTTGCCCTTACCACAGTTGTCTGCGGCAGTTCAAGCAGCACAGTTCACTTCTGTAGAACACGGACAGGTAGAAATACCGGTACCAGAGCAAGTGTCCCTGCTTGTAGATGACATCGAGTTGACTGTTGGTGAAGAAGGCTCTTTTGAAGAGGACTTCATCCTTTCACCTGCCGAAGATTTTTTGTCAAATCTCCGTGCTTGTGTCAGTTCTATCGGTATCGAGTTGAATGATGCCATTATCCAGGGGCTCTACAAGGAAATCAACGGACTACGGAGTCGATGGATTTCAAGACCCATTGAGAAATCTTTTCTGCAATTGCTTTCAACCATCACCCAGCATATCGACCACTATCGCTATGAATCGAGCTCAGAGGCCTTGGGTCTTCTGCAGTCAGTGATGAATAGCTTTGCCGAATCACTTGCAGGAGTTGATGATCTTGCGGCACAGGAAACACTCTTGGCTGAGACAACCAAGGTCCTGTTCTGGCAGCAGGGAATGTTGAACAGGCAGGCAGTGACCAGAGGTGTTAATCTGACTTTTGCAGATCCTGTTCGATTCCAAGCTGGCGAATCCATCGATGATGAGGTGATCTCCTTTGTTGAGGATGATAGTGATAAGGAGTTGACCGCTGTATTCGAAAATGTCGAAGACGAAGATAAAATATCGGAGGATGGATCAATCGGAAGAGACAGTGAGGAATTCCTTGAACTCCCAGGTGTTGTGTATTCTTTTTCTGATGAAATAGAGAGCGATGGCCTCTCTGCTGGTGTCTCTGTTTCTGATGAGTTGGCCTTTGAAAAAGAGCAAGACTCGTACCCCGCATCTGATGAAAGGAAATCGGATGAAGTTGTGACCACTGCAGATGAGTTGCTCTTTTCAGATCTCGAAGCAGATCTAGCCGCAGAACGTACCAATATTGCTGGTGGTGTACATGAGGCTGCCCCTTTTGATCAGCAGCTCAAGTCTTTGATCCAGAGTGAGTTTGCCATGATCCGCCAAGAGTGGCAGAATGATCTGGCGGCATTGCGAAATGAGTTAAAAGAAAACGAATAGCAGGATATTGACAGATACCAGTTTATAGCGCCAGGCCGATAAAACCAATCTGACGTTAATAATTGATTCAAGAAGGGCTGCCTCCTCCAAAGGGTGCAGCCCTTTTTTTGTTCAATCCAAACCTTCAAACACTTTTATCGGATAGGAACTGTGCAATTCCTTCGGGTACTAAACTATTGGTTACAGACCATATCGCCCTCGGTTGGTGTCGCTCTCTCATGCGATGTTTGAAATACAAGACGTGGTTTATGTACAATGTTGAGAGGCACTTTATGGTTGAAAAAGTCGAGGGTGTCATCGTAAGAGCGCTATAATCGTCAAGGCAAGATAACTGAGCAACCAGATACAGAGAAAGAGAACAACCGGGATGAAAAATCGAGATCTTTTCTGCGCCATAAGTAATGCCAGAATAAAGGCAATCGGAAAGAGAAAACCGGCAAGAATCGGCGGCAGATAGCGAAGCAATTCCTGCAGGCCAAGAAAAAACCAGGGACCTGAGATATAGGTGACTCCCAGTTTTTCAGGATCGATGGGAGCGGCGATGATGACGCTGAAGAGGAGCACCAAGCCTGTTATTGCAAGGTTGTCAGTGAAGCGGATTCTATAGCGGCGTAAATGCTCCCAGGCAAGGATGAGCCAGATAAGATCAAGAGTTATGACATGGGCGATATAGACCCGCTGCATACCGTGTTCACTCATGGCGAAGAGGAGGTTGTTGAGCAAGGGACCGACAAGTGGTACTGCCAGGAGAACGGATTCAGCGATAAACCCGGCAGAGGTACCTGTGCTGTCGGCACGCAGGACATAGCCAGTAAAGAGCAGCAAAAGCATGACCGGTAGGGCAAATACAAGTCGGAACCACTGAACGCTCGTGTAGCTGTCTGTGCTGGGAAAGGCAGCCAGCAGGTGGATGATGGTCAGAAGAAAAAAGAACTGACTTGAGTAAAAATGTAGGGAGCGGAAATATTGGCCATAGGGAATCAACAGGTCTATGGCAGTTGTTGTATAGTACGGGGCAGCAGGATCATACTGCAGGCCGACGAGTATTCCGGACAAAATTGAAATACACAGACAGACCAGGCTCCATGAACCCCATTTGGCCTTCAGGCAATACAAAAAAATGCTATTCGAGAGCATGGGGAATTCAATCACATGGTGACGATGAAAAAGGGTGAACTCTCACGTTTTTCAACTTCATAGATTTTGAGAGGGTTCTGGGCGGGGCCATGCAATACCAAACCTTCTTTGGAAAAATGGCTCTGATGGCAGGGGCATATCAGTATGTCCTCGTTTTCATTGTAATTAAGTGTGCAGCCGAGATGGGTGCATTTGCGCGAGACGGCCCAGAATTTGCTCTCTGTGGCAAAGAGAATAAACTGCGGAGAGAGAAAAAATTTTCCCGGGACAAGCCGTTGAGTGACTTCAACCCGCAATGGTTTTCTGGGGACATGGAAACCAATGAAGCGTAAAATCGGGTGGAGCAGGGCCAGCCCTCCAAGAATCAAGAGAGCTCTTCGTGTCAGCAGGACTCGTCGGGCCTTCCGCTTAGATTGGGGTATGGACTTTGTCAAAGCCCAAACTTTCTCTTCAGCATCTCACTCACACGTGGGGGCACCATATCGCTGATGTCACCTCCATGGCGGGCGGCATCCTTGATAATCGAAGAGCTGATAAATATCCAGCGAAGACCGGGCATGAGAAAGATGGTGTCTACCTCCCGTTCGAGTTTTCTGTTCATTAAGGCGAGCTGAAATTCATAATCAAAGTCGGAAACCGCTCGGAGCCCGCGGATGATGGCTTTGGCTTTTTGCTGTACGGCATATTCAACCAGCAGACCGGACACTGATTCTACTCTCACCCGTGAAGTGTCTTCATTAAACACCTCTCGTATCATCTCTATCCGTTCAGTCAGGGTGAAGAGAGGAGTTTTGCCGGGATTGATAGCCACGGCGACGAGAACCGTGTCAAAGAGGTTGAGGGCACGATTGATGATGTCGATATGACCATTGGTAATGGGGTCAAAGGTCCCCGGATAGATTGCGATGGAGGGGGTGGTTTGGGTATTTTCCATTTTCAACTCAATACGTTAAGAGAAATTAAGCTATATCTACAGGCGATTATGGATGGTTTCGCAAGGTACTTTGATAGATCCAGAAGCCAGTTTCACCATAGGTGCGTTTGTCGACGAGTCTGAGTGTGGAGAACTGGTCAACCAGAGTTTCACTTGATCGTTCCTCTGCAATGAGAAGACCGTCAGGCTTCAGTCGATTATGGTTGTCCCAATCTTTCAAAAGCTGTTGGCATAGCCCTGTGGAATACGGTGGATCCAGAAACACCAGATCAAAGCTTGAAAGCTGCTTTTTGTCAAAGGTTTTTAAGGGCAGGCCTTTTCGCAGGTCATGTTGAATGACCGAAATGATGGCAGGCTTTTTCGCATGGGGGAGGGGCTTCTGAGGCGGATGATCTGGCGGGGACATGCTGATTCCCGGCATACAGACCAGGAGATTTCGTTTGATCAGTTCCAATGCCTGGCGGCTATTTTCAACAAACGTCACAGTGTTCGCTCCGCGGCTCAAGGCCTCAAGGCCGAGGGCGCCGGTGCCGGCAAAGAGATCCAAGACATCGGCATGCTCAATGTGGCCGCTGATGATATTAAACAGGGCCTCCCGTGCACGATCAGAAGTCGGTCTGATAGCTTGGCTGTTTGCTGGCGGGGAAAAGAGCTTTCTGCCCCTTGCCCATCCGCTGATAATTCTCAAGTATTGACCAGTAAGGTGGAGAGTCGGCCCATCTGCCGGAAAGAGTGCTGGTAATGTTGCCCGGCTGCACCCCCATGGAGTTTTTCAGACCGGGCAGAACATCGAGGTCGACAATCAGAGATAGTTAGCTATGAGTTCTTCAGCTATCTGCACAGCATTAAGGGCAGCACCTTTTAAGATGTTGTCGGAGACTACCCAGAGATTGATGCCGTTGGCAATAGATTCGTCTTCACGAATACGACCGACCAGGGTCTCAAATTTTCCGGCGCAGTCGGTAGCCAGAGGATAGATGCCCTTGGCAGGGTCATCAACGAGCCTGACTCCGAGGGCGGTACTCAGGATTCTCTTGACCTCACTGGCGCTGATCTTTTCTCGTGTCTCGATATTGATCGATTCCGAGTGGCCATAGTATACGGGAACCCGCACTGCTGTGGCCGTGACGCCGATCTCCTGATCCTCGAAGATCTTTCTGGTTTCATTGACCATCTTCATCTCTTCCTTGGTGTAGCCGTTATCTAGAAAAGAATCGATCTGCGGCAGGCAGTTGAAGGCGATCTGATGAGGATACACTTTGGCCTCCATTGGTTTGCCGTCGGCGTAGGCCAATATCTGGTTTTTCAGCTCGGCAATGGCCTTGGCGCCGGTTCCCGAGACGGCCTGGTAGGTCGAGACCACGATGCGTTTGATGCCGACTTTATCGTAAATCGGTTTGAGGGCTACCAGCATCTGGATGGTGGAACAGTTCGGGTTGGCGATGATGCCCCGTTTGGTATATTGACCGATGGCATGGGGATTGACTTCCGGGACCACGAGGGGGACATCCGGATGCATACGGAAGGCGCTTGAATTGTCGATAACTACTGCGCCGGCGGCTGCAGCGGCCGGGCCGAATTCGAGCGAGCGGTCTCCTCCAGCGGAAAAAAGGGCTATATCGATACCGGCAAAGGCGTCCTTTGAGAGAAGCTGGACGGCAATCTCTTGCCCTCTGAAGGTGAGCGTCTTGCCGACAGAGCGTTCTGAGGCAAGGAGCCGCAATTCCTTGATGGGAAAATTCTTTCTTTCCAAGACATCGAGCATGGCGCCGCCGACGGCTCCTGTGGCCCCGGCAATCGCGACATTGTAAAGTTTTTTTGCATCAGCCATTACATAATCCTCTGTAATAAAATTACACCCTCCTTCAAGGGTGCGGAATATTGCTGGAGAGCAACCGGTACCGCGTCAGTTCGTGGTGGCGACGGTTACTCGCTCAAGAGATCTCAGGTCAAATAGCCGAGGATAGTTTCCCCGGCTACGACCTTCTGTCCGACTGTAACCTTGAGTTCCGTATCTTTCGGGAGATAGAGGTCAACACGTGATCCGAAACGAATCAGGCCAAAACGCCTGCCGCGCTGCACTGTATCCTGTGGCTCAAGCCAGCAGACGATTCTTCTGGCAATCAAGCCGGCTATCTGGACAAAGGCAATTTTTCGGCCGGATGCGGTGGTCAAGAGCGTGGCACAATATTCATTGTGCAGTGCCCCTTGGGCGGAATCGGCCGAATAGAATTTGCCGGGGGTATACATGACTCTGTTGACTATGCCATCACAAGGAATGCGGTTGACGTGTACATTGAAGACATTCATGAAGATGGAGATCTTGTAAGCCTGGCTCTGGGTAAAGGCCGTGTCGGAGACGTCTTCGATCAGAATGACCTTGCCGTCAGCAGGGGCTACCAGAGCATCACTTCTTTCGGGGATAAATCTTTCGGGATCCCGGAAAAAGTAGAGAATAAAAACAGTAGTAATGAGCGCTAATGTGGTAAGGCAACTGTAGCCGAGGTTGGCGAAAATCAGGGTTATAAAAGCTGATAATCCGATAAAAGGGAAACCTTCTTTGGCAACAGGGATTCGTGGGGAAAGCATTGTTTTAGTACCTCATGTTGACTCGCGACCCGGAAGAGCAGTCAGCATTGTGATTGAGCATTGGTTCCGTCGGTGGCCTGTAGTCAGATGTGGGGGAAGCCAGGCAAAATGAAATTACGACTTCCCCTTTGAAGTTGGTGATTGCACAGGGAAATGGTCGCCCTGCACGGGAATGGGTCTTCATCCTATTTTGTTTTTGAGGCCCTGGACATGGCTATGGTGCCGGTGCGCACAATCTCTTTGATACCGATGGGCCGGAGCAGATCGATGATCGCCTGGATCTTCGAGGCGGAGCCTGTTACTTCCACCGCATAACTTTTCGAGCTGACGTCCACTACCTTACCTCTGAAGATGTCAATCACCCGCAATACCTCGGCGCGGGTATGGGCCTCCGCTTTGATTCTGATCAGCACCATCTCCCGTTCAACATATTCTTTTTCACTGATATCGGTTACTTTGATGACATCAATGAGTTTGTGCAGCTGCTTGGTGATCTGTTCGATGATGGAATT
>JAUYSF010000105.1 GCA_030696435.1 Desulfoprunum sp.
CTCGATATCTCGGTTTCATAGAGGCCTCCTTGGTTGAGTTGCCACCATTGTGCCAGATATTGCGAAATAGCGAAATATTAAACGTTACGTGGTGCAAGTTTCCAATACCTTGAAAGCGGAACTCTGTGCATTGAGCATAAAATGTAAAAACGAAGACAATTGGCTTCAGGGAGTCGGCGACGACAGGCTGTTTCAAGCAAAACTGGCCAGGAAGATTGTTTGATTCGTGCTTGCACACCGCATCGGCTGTCCTATAAACAGACCTCCTGTTCAGTCCGGCTGATGATCTCCTCCTGGTGTTCCCGGTCGAGATCGTTGAAGTAATCACTGTAACCCGCCACCCGTACCAGGAGATTGCGGTACTCGTCGGGGTGTTCCTGGGCCTGGCGCAGGGTGGCGCTGTCCACCACGTTGAACTGGATATGATGGCCGCCGAGGCTGAAATAGGTGCGGATGAGTGAGCCGAGTTTGTCCAGATCCTGCTCGGTGGCCAGGACACTTGGCAGGAAGCGCTGATTGAGGAGGGTGCCGCCGGATTTGATCTGATCCATCTTGCTCAGCGACTTGATGACCGCTGTCGGGCCGTGCCGGTCTGCCCCTTGGGAGGGCGAGGTGCCGTCCGACTCGGGCAGACCTGCTAGGCGGCCATTGGCTGAGGCGCCGAGCATCTTGCCGAAATAGACATGGCAGGTGGTGGACAACATATTGAGGTGATAGACCGTGCCCTTGGTGTTGACGCGGCCGTCGATGGCGGTGTAGAGGCTGTCGTAGACCCGCCGCATCAGGGCATCGGCCCGGTCATCGTCGTTGCCGAAGAAGGGTGTGCGGTTCCAGAGCTTGAGACGCAGGGCCTCATCGCCTGCAAAATTAGCGGCCAGGGCGGCCAGGAGGCGGTCCATCGAGATGGCCGCAGTCTCGTAGATATGAGTCTTGATGGCCGATAAGCTATCAGTCACCGTGCCGATGCCGCAGCACTGGATATAGTTGGTATTGTAACGCGGCCCGCCATCGTAGTAATCGCGGCCCTTTTCGATGCAGTCGTGGATCACCACCGAGAGGAAGGGGGCCGGTGAATACTTGGCGTACATCCTCTCGATATAGTTATTCACCCGGATCTTCAGGTCGACGACATACGCAAGTTGTCGGCTGAAGGCCTCGTAGAGGGCCTCGAAAGAGGCAAAATCACGGGGATCGCCGGTCTCGATGCCGACCTTCTTGCCGCTCAGCGGATCGATGCCGTTACCCAGGGTCACCTCCAGAATCTTCGGGACATTGAGGTAGCCGGTAAGGATATAGGCCTCTTTGCCGAAGGCTCCGGTCTCGATGCAGCCACTGGTCCCGCCCTGCCGGGCATCTTCCACACTCTTTCCCACCCGCATCTGCTCCATGATCACTGCGTCGGTATTAAAGACCGAGGGATAACCGTAACCCTTGCGGATGACCCTGGCGGCGGCCTTGAGAAAGCGCTCCGGTGTTTTGCTACTGATATGGACGCTGGGCTGGGGTTGCAGCAGGTGCAGCTCGTCGGCCACCTCTAAAACGATATAGGAGACCTCGCTGCAGCCATCGGAGCCGTCCGTCCTGAGGCCTCCGAGGTTTATCTGGGTGAAATCGTTATAGGTGCCGCTTTCCTTGGCGGTCACTCCTATCTTGGGTGGGGCGGTGTGGTTGTTCACCTTGATCCACAGACAGCTGAGCAGCTCCTTGGCCTTCTCCCGGTCAAGTGTGCCGTCGGCGATGCCCTGATCGTAAAAGGGTTGGAGATGCTGGTCGAGGTGGCCGGGGGTCATGGCGTCCCAACCGTTCAGCTCGGTGATGGTGCCGAGGTGGACGAACCAGTACATCTGCAGGGCCTCGCGAAAGGTCCTGGGTTTGTGCGCCGGCACCCGGCGACAGATGAGGGCGATCTCTTCGAGTTCCGTCCGACGTCCAACATCGGGTTCTGTACGGGCCATTTCTTCGGCTAAGTCGGCATGTCTTTCGGCAAAGATGATGGCAGCATCACAGGCGATGGCCATGGCCCGGAGCTGCTCGGCCTGGTCCGAGGCAGTGGCATCGTCCAGATAATCGAGGGATTCCAGGCGTCTGATGATACGCTCCTTGAAGTCGAGCATACCGCAGCTATAGATCGTGCCGTCGAGGGCGGTATGACCGGGGGCCCGTTGCTCCATGAACTCGGTGAACAGACCGGCCTCGTAAGCATCCCGCCATTCCTGCGGCACCTGGCTGAAGATCCGGTCACGCATCGAGCGGCCCTGCCAGTAGGGAATGACCAGTTCCTCATAGGTCCTGATATCCTCCTCGGTCACCCTATAGCTGGTCATGGCCCGGTCGTTGAGGATGCGCAGATCTGCCGCACTGTGACAGGTCAACTCCGGAAAGGTTGACACCGCCTTGGGGGCCGGACCCCGCTCGCCGACCAGGAGTTCGTCGGCACCGATATACAGAGTCTTGTGCCGGCAGAGGTATTGGAAGCAGAGGGCGCGCAGGATCGGCAGGGGATGTTTGTCGCTGTTTTCCTTATAAAACCGGGTCTCAAGAACCGCCCGTTCAATCGATATTGAGGGTTGGGCTGCAAAACTCTGTTGACGCAATCGTGCGATTCTGCTGTTCATTTCAACCTCCAAGACGGACATCAAATCCTGAATTATTCAGAATTTCGATAAGTTTTTTGATATGATTCGGATCAGGAGTTGTCAGGCCGTCTCCGGGATAGTCCATTCCGAGTTTCTGGTATTTTGCCCTGCCGATGCTGTGATAGGGCAGGATGTCGACGCCTTCGATGCCGGGAAGGGCGGCCAGAAATCTCCCCGTTGCCAGGATATTCGTTTCATCATCATTGACTCCGGCAACAAGGGGAATGCGCACCCGCACCGCATGGCCGGCATGGCAGAGGGCGGCGAGATTTTCGAGGATCAGCTCGTTGCCCACGCCGGTATACTCCTTGTGTACTGTACTTTTCATGTGCTTTAGATCATAGAGGAAGAGCTCGGTATGCCGGGCGACTTCCAGCAGGATATCAGTCGGCGCAAGACCGCTGGTGTCGACAGTCCGGTGGATCTGCAGTTGGCCGCAGGCCTTGAGCAGCTCAAGGAGGAAGAGAGGTTGCATCAATGGTTCGCCGCCGGAAAAGGTCACCCCTCCCCCTGACTGATCAAAAAAGGGCAGGTCCTTCCTGATTTCAGCCATCACGGTCTGAATATTGGTCTGCCAGCCGGTTGCCTCATGGGCTAGAGCCGGGCAGCTGTCGACACAGATACTGCAGGCTGTGCAGAGAGAACGGTTGCGAAGAATTCCTTTCGAACTGAGGCTGAGGGCCTTTTTCGGACACAGCGCCACACATTCGCCACAGCCGATGCATTTGGCCTGGACCGAGAGGGTCTTGATCTCCCTGGCGATCCCTTCAGGATTATGACACCAGCGGCAAGAAAGGGGGCAGCCTTTTAGGAAAACTGTAGTACGGATATGCGGACCATCGTGCAAGGCGTAGCGTTTGATGGCAAATAGCGTAGCGATCGGCTCTCTCATAGAATCAGTTAACAATAAATCTCATTCCTGAACAAGGGTTTTTCTCGGGGAGAATGGTAGAAATGTGAAAGCTTTGATATATAGTAAAGATGTCTTTAATGCACCGGGAAACAGTCCTCACGCGAAGCAGTCCTCACGTCTTTAATCCAACAGGAGAACGCTATGCATATGCTCATCGTTTTAGGGAGCCCCCGCAAAAATGGTAACAGTGAGATTATGGCCCAGCATGTCGCTCAGGGGATTGAAAAGGGCGGAGGGACTGTGGAGTATATCCGCCTCAACAGTCTCAATCTCTCACCCTGCCAGGGCTGCGGGGGCTGTGAAGGTACCGGAAACTGCGTAATCGAGGATGATATGGTGGACATCTACGAACGGGTTGATGCGGCGGACCGGGTGCTGGTAGTGAGTCCTGTGTATTTTTATGGACTTACCGCCCAGACCAAGATCTTCATCGACCGTTTTCAGGCCCGCTGGTCGAGAAAACATATCCTGGGGGTCCGCTATCGTCAGGAAGAGGGACGCAAAGGATACCTGCTCTCGGTGGCGGCAACCAAGGGGGCGAAGGTTTTTGACTGCAATCTCCTGATCCTGAAATACTTCTTTGATGCCCTGGATATGGCCTTTGCCGATTCGTTGCTGCTCAAGGGTGTCGACCATCAGGGTGCAGTCCGGGAGTTGCCTGCGGAACTGGAGAGGGCAGAGGCCTTTGGCCGGGATATTGTTACAGGAGTGCGCTGATCGCCTTGTGATTCCAAGTCTAACTCAAACGTTAACTTTGTCGGCTACGCTGTGCGGCTCCTTGCCGTACGTGTATGTACTGTCTCGTCGCTGCTCGCTTGCCTTCGCCTTCTCATTTTGATTTAGAAACGGAATGAGAGATCAGAGTCTCTGGCGCAGGATTGAGCGCATTTCCTCCCGGTCCAGAATCGCCGGATTATATTTATTACCGGATTGGTCAAGGATTGCCTCAAGGTGGGACTCGTCTATTCCATAATGGCCGAGGGTTGGCATGGTCAGTTCGCCGGTCAGTTGTTCCAGTTCTGCGATAAAGAGCTCCTGGCAAGAAGTGGCCGAGAGCCGGTCTGTTTGTGAGAACAGATGACCCAACCTGCTGTACTTTTCGAGGGCAACGGGATTTTCATTTGTTCGGCGTAGCCGTGAGAGTGTAACTCGGTTGCCGGCGGCCATCAAGGTGCCGCAGATGACGCCATGCGGGATCGGCAAGAAGCCGCCGATGGCCGAGGCAAAGCCGTGGATGATGCCCAGTCCTGCATTGGCCAGGACAATGCCGGAAACGAGGGCGGCATAGGCCATATCAGTTCGGGCGCTTAGGTTGTTGCCCTCATTGCAGACTGCGCGCAGTGAACGCTGCACGGCCCTGAGGCCATCAAAGGCCAGAGCATCGGTGAAAGGCGAGGCATGGTTTGAGAGATAGGCCTCGACCAGCTGGGAAAAGGTATCCATAGCGCAGGCGATCGTCAGATCTCTCGGGCAGCTCAACGTCAGCGCCGGGTCGACGAGGGCAATATCCGGAATATAGTTGTCATGGCGCAGAGATCGTTTGAAGCCCTGATTGCCCGTTCTGGTGAGAACCGCATTGCTTGTGGCCTCACTTCCCGTCCCAGACGTGGTCGGAACTGCTATAAAAGGCACTTTGCGGCCGCTTGGTTTCTCGCTACCGATCCCTTCGAGAAAGCGTTCCACTTCGCCTCCTTCCATCAGCATGGCCGAAATGGCCTTGCCTGCATCGATGACACTGCCGCCGCCGATGGCCAGAATAATATCGATTGCCTGCTCCCGATAGCGGCTGGCAATTGAATCTACCGTCTCAGGTGAAGGTTCACCCCGCACATGTTCGACGGCCAGAAGGTCGTTTTTTGCCTTGAGCGCTGTCTGCAAAATTGGCCAATGCCCGCTTTTGATAAAGGATTCTCCCCCAAGGATGACCAGAACCCGATTGCCATAGCGAGAGATGAAATCAGGCAATTCATTGAATCTGCCGGAACCGAAATGGATTTGTGGCAGAGTTTTAAAAGAAAAGGAAGGAATCACGGTGGCACCCTGTTTGAAGAAACGCGGGGTATTTGTTTGAAAAAGGCGGTCCGAAAACGAGAAAGTCTGCCAAAACACTGGCAGACTTTCCTGATCTCGCTGAAGGGGCCGGAACCTTACCAGCCGAGATTGAGATAAGTATGAATGGAGTCGGCCGCCTGTCTGCCGGCACCCATGGCTAGAATAACCGTGGCGGCTCCAGTGACGATGTCGCCGCCAGCCCAAACCCCTTTTTTAGTGGTCTTGCCGGTCGCGGGGTCGGTGATGACATATCCCCATTTATTTAAGCGCATATCCGGCGTCTCGCTGGTCAGAAGCGGATTGGCCCCGGAGCCGACAGCGACGATGCACAGGTCACACTCGATCTGGAATTCCGAGCCCTTGATGGCAACCGGACGCCTTCTGCCGGAGTCGTCCGGTTCACCGAGTTCCATGCGCAGACACTCCATGCCGGTCAGACGGCCTTTCTCATTGCCAAGGTAGCGGGTGGGATTAGTCAGCAGGAACAGCTCGATCCCCTCTTCTTCAGCATGATGGATCTCAGCCCCTCTGGCAGGCATCTCTTCCCGCGAGCGCCGGTAAACGATTTTGACACTTTCAGCCCCGAGGCGCATGGCTGTTCGGGCCGAATCCATGGCAACGTTGCCCGCCCCGAGGACCACCACATTTTTGCCTTTAGGTATTGGAGTGTCCACGTCCGGATATTTGTAGGCCTTCATGAGATTGGCCCGGGTCAGGTATTCGTTTGCTGAAAGGATACCGACCAGATTCTCGCCGGCCAGATTCATGAATTTGGGAAGGCCGGCACCGACGCCGACGTAGATGGCATCGAAGCCCTGTTCGAACAACTCGTCGAGCGAGACGGTTCTGCCGACTACGGCATTGCACTCGACATTTACGCCCAGTCTTTCCAGGAAATTTACCTCCTGGGCGACGATTGCCTTGGGCAGACGGAATTCGGGGATACCATAGACCAACACGCCACCGGGTTTATGGAAGGCCTCCAGGATGGTGACATCATGTCCTTTGGTGATAAGATCGCCGGCTACGGTGAGGCCGGAAGGGCCGGAGCCGACCACGGCCACTTTTTTACCCGTGGGTGGCTGTTTGGGGGGTAAATCACCGGTGCCGTGCTCCCGTTCGTAGTCGGCGCAGAAACGTTCAAGGTTGCCGATGGCCACGGGCGCATCCTTTTTACCGACGATGCACTTGCCTTCACACTGGATCTCCTGGGGACAGACCCTACCGCAGACGGCGGGCAGGGCATTCTTGCTCCACAGATTACGGATCGCCCCGGACATATCTCCTTGAGCAATGAGATCGATGAAACCGGGAATATCCACCCCGACCGGACAGCCGGTCACGCAGCCGGGTTTCTTACATTGTAGGCATCTTTCGGCCTCTTCTTGGGCCATTTTTACGGTGTAGCCAGTTGGAACTTCGAGAAAATTGCGAGCTCTGACCTTGGGTTCCTGCTCGGGCATCGGGACTCTGGATTTTTTCTCTGTCTTCTCTACAATCTCGGCCATTTTTATCCTCCGTAGATACACTCGAATCAGCGAGTGTGATTGTCGTTGCGCAGCCTGACTCTTTTATTCTTGCCCTGAAAGTCGATGTTATTTTGCGTCGCGAATCGTGCAGAATTTTTTATGACATTCCCGCTCTTCTTCCTGATAGGCCTGCAGCCGCATGATCAACTCGTCATAATCGACTTGATGGCCGTCAAATTCAGGTCCGTCCACACAGGCAAATTTCGTCTCACCGCCGATTGTCACCCGGCAGCCGCCACACATGCCGGTGCCGTCGACCATAATCGGATTGAGGCTCACCATGGTCGGCACATTGAAATCCTTGGTGATCTTGCTCACCGCCTTCATCATGGGAACCGGGCCGATTGCCACTACCAGTTTCACATCGCCTGCCTTCAGGATTTCCTGCATGACCTGGGTGACAAAGCCGTGGTGGCCGTAGGAGCCGTCGTCGGTGCAGATGCGCAGATCGTTCGAGGCCTTTCTCATCTCATCTTCAAGGATCAGCAGGTCTTTATTGCGGGCCCCGATAATACAGGTGACGTCGTTCCCGACCTCTTTCAGGCCGCGGGTGATGGGGTGAAGCACGGCAACACCGGTGCCGCCACCAACACAGATCACCTTTCCAACTTTTTCGAGGTGGGTGGCTTTCCCTAAAGGACCGATCACGTCCTGGTAGGCGTCACCGACTTGTAATTCTTTGAACAGGGCCGTTGATTTGCCAACGACCATGTAGATGATTGTAATAGTTCCCTTCTCAGAGTCCGTGTCGGCCATGGTAAGAGGGATCCTCTCACCATCTTCATTGGCCTTCAGGATGACAAACTGACCGGGACGGGCCTTTTTCGCGATAAGTGGTGCCTCAATCTCATTGAGAATCACGGTCCCTCCAGTCATTTCTTCACGTCGCACGATCTTGAACATTGTTCCCTCCATGTTAAAAATTCCATTGTATGTAACAGGTAAGAGTATTCCTGATGGGGGTGTCCTGCACAGAGCAAGTAAGCACAAGTTCGGCATTAAATCAACCCCAGATTATGGAGAACCGAGTTGACATACCCTGAAGACTGCCTCGTGCTTGAATTAACGGTATCTTGGAGGTTTAGGGTCGGCCAGTCTTATGTGCGCATGATCTGCCAGAGATGTGAGAATTCCACAAGAAGAATGACTGCCCAGAGAAGAATGCTGATCCCTGCGGCCGCCGCTGATATATCTTTAATGACTTTGATTTTATGGTTTTCCTTAGTCTCGACGAAATCGCATAGAGCCTCAATGGCACTGTTGAACATCTCGGCTATGAGTACCAGGGCGGTTGCGGCCATGATCAGTAGAAAATCAACCCATTGTCGTAACAGGAAACAGATGAGGAGAGTGATGATCGACAGATACATCTTGTAGGCGACGCTGAAATCGTAGCGGACGGCATAGCGTAGACCTGAGAGGCAGATCTTGATTTTGTGTATCGGGTGATAGCCTTTTTCGCCGGTGCCGAGAAATTTATTCCGCATGGTGCGATTCCTTTATGAGCATTGGCAAAATGGGAAGATTTTTGAAATTCATTTCTCTGGTGGCAGGTAAAGGTGAGGCAATATCGCCTGCACCAACAGAACCAGAAGAATGGCCAATGCGAGTCCTGCGAGGACATCCGAAGGATAGTGCACCTGGAGATAGACGCGTGAATAACTGACACCGGCAACAATCAGCAGGCTGATGAGACTCGTAAGAATTGCCCAGAACGGCGGCAGGATGCGAATGGCGATAAGGGTGATCGAGAGGAAAAAGGCAGTGGCCTGGGCGGTGTGGGCGCTTGGAAAAGACCAGTCCGAAGGCATCGGTACAAGCAGGCCGAGTGAGTCAGGCCGCGGGCGGCGAAAGAGCAGTTTCGCCACATGGACTGAAATAACGCTGACTATGAGGTTCAGGCCGAGCAAGATCGCTTCCTGTGGTCTTTTTGCCCCGAGAAGAAGGAGGCAGATCAGGATGGAAAAGGGCAGAAGCAGATATAATGAGCCGAACCAGGTTACCGTTGCAAAGAACGTATCCATGTGCATCTGACCTGGGAATGTGAAGGTTAACGGATCTTCTTTTGCCTTACCACTGGCTACCGGAAAAGTCAAAGTCAAAAACGGACCATCAATCTCTGCCAATGCCTGCAATATAATTATATGAAAATCAAATATATGACACGATATTCGTTATCTGTCGGTTGCCCTCCAAAAGATGAGGAAGTGGTCTTTTTTAGACCTGTGGAGGTGATTTCTGTCTGCTTTTAGTCGGTATCATTTTATTTTTCTTTGAAATTTTTTTCCATCTGGGTATAAGATAATTTGGGGTGGCCGAAAAGGTATCTCGAAGACCGTTTTTACAGAGAATAACGTACTAAAGGAGTTTGAAAATGGCTGAAGGAACAGTGAAGTGGTTTAATGACGCGAAGGGGTTTGGCTTTATCGAGCAGGATGGGGGAAAGGATATCTTCGTTCATTATTCCGCGATCAAGGGGGAAGGATTCAAGTCGCTTGAAGAAGGAGTCCGTGTCAGTTTTGATATCGTCCAGGGACCCAAGGGGCCTGCAGCTGACAATGTCTTGAAGATCAAGGGGAATTAAATTCTTCTATGTCCTGCTGTGTCAACGCAGCAGGTCTTTCATTTTTGAAAAGGCGTCATGGAAGTCGAATCGTGTTCGTGACGCCTCCTCCGCAGTTTGAAATTCCACCAATCTCCGTGACCTGCCAACATGTGTTTCCCAGGATTTCTTTGTGCTGTTCTTCTTTTTGAGAGAATTCCTTTATGTCCCAAAAACTGAAAGAGGCTTTGCGGGAAGATCTCACACCG
>JAUYSF010000130.1 GCA_030696435.1 Desulfoprunum sp.
AAGGGCATAGCCCATCTTACCTGAAGATCGGTTACTGAGAAATCGGGCCGGGTCAAGTGGTTCTCTCGTCGGCCCGGCGGTAATCAGCACCTTCTCACCAGCCAGATCCTGGGCAGTCAGGGCCTTGAGAAATATTTCCGAGACCTGCTTCCATTCAGGCAGTCTGCCCTGCCCTTCTTCCTTGCAGGCCATGAGTCCACAGTCCGGATCAACCACCTGGTAACCGAACTGTTTCAGTTTTTTTAGATTTTCCTGGGTGGCGGGATGAAGGTACATCCGGCTGTTCATAGCCGGACACAGGATGACCGGCGCCCGAGTAGCCAGGATGGTGGTAGTCAGCAGGTCATCAGCCATACCGCCGGCCAGGCGGGCGATGGTCTGGGCCGTGGCCGGAGCAATAATCACCAGATCGGCATCACGCCCAAGAGAGATATGGCTCATGGTCTCACCATCTTCCATAGAAAACATATCTTCATGGACCCTGTTGCCGGAAAGGGCTGAAAATGTCAGCGGTGTGACAAATTTTCCGGCAGCCTTGGTCATGATCACCGAGACCTGGGCTTCTGCCTTGGCAAGGGTACTGACCCAACCGGCCACTTTAAAAGCGGCGATACTGCCGGTTACACCTATCAGAATTCGTTTCCCGGAAAATGAAGATTGCATTATGCATTCCTTCTCAGTTCAAGAGCTGTAAAAAAGAAAAGCATGTCCCGTAGAGAGACATGCTTTTTTCTGTGAATACTAGAGCATTTCCATCTCAGCCAATTAGTCCCTGCTTCCTCCGAAGAAGCGAAGCAGCATAAGAAAGAGATTGATAAAATCGAGATAAAGGGCCAGTGCTCCCATAATAGAACCCTTTTTAATGGCCTCTTCACCCTGACTCATGATGCCTTCCTCGCCCATATTTTTGATCTTCTGCACATCGTAGGCGGTGAGCCCTGTGAAGATGAACACCCCAAGAAGGGAGATCATCCAGCTCATGCCCGAGCTTTTCAGAAAAATATTAACCACAGAGGCAATAATGATGCCGATCAGACCCATGAACAAAAAGGAACCGAGACCTGAAAGATCGCGTTTGGTCACCAGGCCATAGACCGCCATGGCCCCGAACATCCCGGCTGTGATAAAGAAAGTGCCGGCGATTGAAGAGCTCGTATAGGCGAGAAAGACGGTGGAAAGTGTCAGGCCGTTGAGGACGGAATAACCGATAAAGAGCCCGGAGGCCGTCGCGGCCTGAATTTTGCTGATCCGAGCCGAGAGATAGAAAACCAGTCCGAGTTCAGCTACGATGAGTATCATAAACAGCGGACTGACCACAATGGCTCTGGCAAGTCCCGAACTTGCCGTAAAAAAGGCAACAAGACCCGTGAGTCCAAGGCCTATCGCCATCCAGTTGAATACCTTGGCCAAGAAGATGGTTGAGGCCTCTTGCCGGGCCTGAGTGAGAGTAATCTGATTGGTTTCTCCGTACATACCTATACTCCTTCGATAATGGTTATGTTTGAACAGATGTTGCGTTTTTTACGTATACAAACTAATCATTCCAGCCTTATCTGCAACAGACAAGTCGCTGAAAAAGCCAAACTCGCCGTTTAATATGCCCCATTTCCCTTTATCATGCTGATTATTGTTTTCACAATAATCTTGAGATCATTCCAGAGCGAAAAGTTGAGGATATACCAATCGTCCATCTCTATCCTTTCATCGTAACTCTCAACATCGGAACGCCTGCCCACCTGCCAGGGACCGGTAATCCCCGGTTTCATCGAGCAATATCGACCGGCACTCTCCTTATAAAAATCCTGCAGTTCGCCTCCGACAATCGGCCTGGCACCGACAACGCTCATGTCACCTTTGAGGACGTTGAAAAACTGGGGAAATTCGTCAAGGCTCGTTCGCCTGAGAAAACGTCCTATACGGGTGATGCGCGGGTCGTTCTTCAATTTATAAGCCCTGTCCCATTCCTCTTTCAGATGGGGGTTTTCAGCAAGGATTTTTTTCAACTCACGATCAGCACCCACCCGCATGGTTCTGAATTTAAGGCAGTCAAATTCCTTGCCCATAGTAGTGATGCGCCTGTGCCGAAAGAAAATCGGGCCGCCATCGTCGAGCTTGATCAAAAGAGCGATAATGAGCGATAGTGGTAGGGTGCAGATCAGGATGAGCAGCGAAAAGATTACATCGAAACCACGCTTCCACTCCGTGTGAGGGTTGAAATTAAGAATCAGAAGTTTGCCAAGCGACTGGATTTCCGCATGATGCAGACCGTAGACATAGAGATCGGGGATAAGATAAATCCGTGCCCCAAGAGAGCGACACTCACGCAGGATGGTAAATATTTTTTTCTCGGCCCGCATCGGCAGGGCAATATAGACATAATCGATATCGTTTTTACTGAGATACGCCTTGATACTGGCGATATTCCCAAGAATCGGTTTTCCCATGACCTGATCGAGACTTTCCTCATCGATCTTATCATCGAAAAAACCGAGGACTTCTATCCCGGCCCAGGGCATGGATTCCACTTCTTTGACCAAATTCACCCCGAGATCACCGGCCCCGACCACCACTGCCCGGCGGACATTTTTGCCCTTGGCGCGGATGAGGCTGAGCAGTTTACGGGCGATCACGTGGATGACAAAGAGCAGAAAAGGGCTGCTTATCGACCAGATCATGAAGACCACCCGCGAATAGGCGTGGGAGATTTTCATGATGAAAAAATAGAACAGCAGGATACCTATCACCGTACCCCAGGCTCTCAGAATATAGAGAAATTCGATATAAAGCTTCCAGCCCCGCCACGAACGGTACAGCTGGAACGACTGAAAACTCACGAGACAGAGAACAAAGGAGATGAGCTCCAGGCGGGTATAATACGGACTCCAGGGGACGTGGTACCAGACAACGAGAAGCCAGAGATAGCCCACGACCAGAAGGCAGTCAAGAATATGGAGGCATCTGACAATCAGAGAGCTCTGCTCACGCAGGTTTGTCGACAGCATATCTATTTAAAGCAAATGGAGATTGTATGTTTCATTCAATCTGCAGAACAACTGCCGGGGCCGGTGTTCTTGCCAGACCACCAGCCTCGATGCATGCTGAGATGGGGAATAAGGCGTGTAGGAAGCTTTCGATGCCAGCGCCCCAATGTATAGCCCGCAAACTTACAGGCAGATCTGAGCAGTATATCTGCCATAAGTGAAAATTCCCTCTGCTGCCAAAGGGTGGACAACTGGCTGCGAACAAAGCTCAGTCCGACACCCTCGGGCTTACCGAAAGTATCGAGCAGCCACTGCTCTGCGGTGTGCAGAACACCGATATCAAATGACCGTCTGAACTCTTCGAGCCAGGTGTAATTATGACTGTGGTAGACCTTAGCCTCGCTCGCATAGATACTCGCATACCCTCTCTCCAGCAACCGTCCTACAGTACAGGTATCCTCGCCAAAAATCAAACCGTTCTTAAAATAGCCGACTTCAGCCAGGGCGGATTTCCTGTAGGCTGCAAAGGTGTTTGAGACAAAGATAGTCTTCAGGCCATGGTGTTTCCGATCAGCAAACACCCGTACCGCGGATTGTACCGGATAGTTAAAGGCCCGCAAGGCGGCGGCAGCCCAGATTGCATTTTTTTGCGGGAGCTGCCTGCCGTAACAGACTGCAGCCTCAGGCATTGAAAAGAGGGGTTGGAGTAATTGCGCAAGCGCATCCCTGGTGGCTGGAATGGCATCCTGGGTAAAAAACACCAGGTATTCACCTCTGGCTTGTTTGGCAATATCAGTGCGGGTTCCCCCATGATCAAAGGATTCTTGCGGAATGCTTCGAACACATGCACCGTATTGTTTGGCAATACTGACGGTCTCATCGGTTGAAGACGAATCGACAACCAGGATTTCGGCCGCCTGCATGGTCTGAAGGGCAAGCACCGCGAGGAGTTCAGAGAGTGTCGACGCTCCGTTACGAGTCGGGATGATTATAGAGACTAACGGTTTAAACCCGGCTCCGTCTTGTGATGTTGCAGTATCGTTTTCCATCTCACACGCTATTGCTCAGATTCTGAGGTATCTCACCCCGAGGTATTTCAAGATTGCCCAGACGATATAGGGCGACGGGTGTTTTTTATAGAGGCGAATCTCATTTTCAGCCGCCATAATGCGCAGAAAATATGGTACCTGCTGTCGATCTTTCTGCCAGCCCCGGCAGTGAAAGGCTTTGAGAGAGGGCTCATAAACAAGCTGCCAACCCAATTTCTTTATCCGCAGACTGAGTTCGATGTCTTCTTTATAGAGAAAGAAATCTTCATCAAATATTTTCTTGCTGCTAAGTGACATCAGAGCTTCGGCCCGACAACACATAAGCGCGCCGCAGACGGCCGGTATCTGCGATGAGGTTTCATAGCAGCCTGTATCATCAGGCCTTCCCTGCCCTCGGTCAAACCAGCGACCGTACCAGTGCCTGAAAATGCCGGTTGAATCGAGGCAGCCGGTGGGCCTGTTCAGGACGGGATCAAACCCCAATAATTTGCCAGTCACTATGCCGATCTGTGGCTGGGCAGTGAGAATATGGCTGGCTCGGGCAATAAGATCCGGTTGCAGGAAGGTGTCCGGATTCATAAAAATCACCATACCGGCGTCTGTCGGGATAGCAGTCATGCCAAGATTATTGGCCCTGGCAAAGCCGATATTTTCCCTCTCGATGAGAACCAGCTCCTCTCTCTTTTGCAGTGGTGCCAAATACGCCCGGTCTGTTGAGCCGCTGTCAACCACGATAATCCTGTCAACAGGCCTGGTCTGCTGGTCAATGGCTGTTAGGCATCCAGGCAGAACATCAGCAGAATTATGGGTCACTATAATGACACAAACCGGGAAGGCCATGACAAAGTCAGGAGAAATCAAAGAAAGAGTTTCCAGTAGATCTGCAGCAGGAGATTGTTTTTCCCCTCAGCACGCCTTCTGGCCATAATGGACGTGATGACATCCTGCTCGGATTGGCAGAGTATCTTGCCGAATTCTTTTGGAGAAAGCTGATACGCATAGCCCTTCCGACGTTTTGCCATCATTTGTGGCATCTGTTTGAAAAACTGTAAGAGACCTTGCAGATACGGGAAAAACATCTTCTTTTTCAGGACAAAGAAAAGCCAGGCGGCCTGATAGAGACAGATAATAGGAAGATATTTGAATATCAGAGAAAAAGGATAATTCTTTACCAGAACATTCAGGTTGTTTCTGGTGGAAAGCCGGATCGTCAGGGGGTTTATTTTGGATCCTGAGGTGGCACTGCCGATATGGTAGACGATAGCCGAGGCCAGAAAACGGCAGCGACATCCTATTCTTCTGGCCCGCATATTGAGATCAACATCTTCGAGATAGGCAAAGAAGTCGTTGTCAAACAAACCGACCCGGACAAAAAAATCACGGCGATACAGGGCTGCACCGGCGCAGGCCCCAAAGACATCCCGGTCAGTGTCATAGGGTGGCCCGTCCTGTTCCATGGTCCCAAGACGATAGCCGACCCCACCCCGCAAAACCCCATCTCCCGCGCCATCAAGAAGAGCGCGCTGGTGAAAATTCAACATCTTCAGGGCAAAAAAATCATACCCCTGGTATTGCTCAATACTGCGTTCCAAAGCGGCGAGGCAACTCTGTTCCACTTCCATATCATTGTTGAGCAGGAGAATCCATGGCGCAACTGACTGCTCGATGCCGGCATTAACGGCCATACTGAATCCACGATTTTCAGGAAAGCGCAGCACTTTCACTGCGGGAAAATCTCGTTCAAGCAAGGCAACTGAGCCGTCGGTGGAACCGTTGTCAACTACAGTTACGGAGAAGTTCCGGCACGTTTGCTGGGAGAGTGAATCAAGACAGCCCTGTAAAAATCTTTTCCCGTTCCAGTTTGGTATGACAATTTCAATACGTGGCTCATTGCGGGCCATTGGCATCCCTGACTGAGGTTTCGTTTCCCCCTGCTCTGTAGACAGACCTCACGAAATAGACCGCCTTGTTTTGGGATTCGTGATAGGTCCGGGCCTGCAGTTCGGCAATAAGCCCCAGAGAGACAAACTGAAAACCGACGAAGATGAGAAGAATCGCCAGGAACAACAGCGGTCGATCAGACATGGGCATGCCAATGAACTGCCTTTGCAGGGTCATGATCAGGGCTATAAGAAATCCCAGACCGCCTGACACCATACCCATAAAACCAAACACCTGGATAGGACGTGTGGCGTAGCTCAAGAGAAATTTAACGGTCAGGAGATCAAGGATAACCCGGATTGTCCTGGATATCCCTACCTTGGAGTAACCAAAGCGTCGTGGTCGATGATTGACCTTGACCTCGGTGAAATCAATGCCCATGCCGCTGGCAATGGCCGGGATAAAACGGTGCATCTCACCATACAACCGGATGTTTTTGATCACATCCCGGCGGAAGGCCTTCAGAGTGCAACCGTAGTCATGGAGGTTTACGCCAGTGGTAAGTGATATAATCTTATTGGCAATAATCGATGGCAGGCGCCGATTGATAAAGGTATCCTTGCGATCAAAACGCCAGCCTGTAACCACATCGTTGCCGGCCCGGATCTGCTCCAGAAGTCGGGGGATATCGTGTGGATCATTCTGCAGGTCGGCATCCATGGTGATGATCACATCTCCTTTGGCGTAGTCAAATCCTGCTGCCATCGCAGCGGTCTGGCCGAAATTTTTCCTGAAGCTGACAACAACTATGCTCTCGTCTTTTTCCTGCAGCTCTTTGAGAATTTTTAAGCTGCCATCCTTGCTCCCATCATCAATGAAGATGATCTCATGCGTTTCTTGCAAGGTTACAAGGACACCCTTGAGTTCCTCATAGAGCAAAGGAATGTTGTCTTCTTCATTCAAAAGCGGAATAACTACGGATATTAGCAAATCACAATCTCCGGTTCAATTTAGAAAGCACATAACGAATTGTTTTATCTCACAAGATGTATATGATCAAGCTGGTGAAATTGATCAACAAAATCATAGATATCGATGCTGTTTTCACTGGCAGGTCCTTTTTCGGTTGACCAAATTTCACCCGTTTTTTGATCATACAATTTCATTGTTCCACCAGCGCTGATATTGCCAATGAGCTTTCGCCCATACGCCAGATTGGAAGACGTTGTAATCCTGATGTAGTTGCCATTTTGATATACCGAGGCTGAAATACTCTGATTTTGATGGACATATGCTGTAGTGCTCGCTGGCGGAGCGCCAACCACATAAATATATCCGGTCCAATTGTCACCCCTGAGATCAGGACCTACCGGCTCTGTTCCTGCTGGGTTGCTATCTTTTGGTTTTTTGATTTTGGGAGTAGTAGTTACCGGAGTAGTAGTGGTAGTAGTGGGAGTGGTGGTTGTTGTGGTTGTGGTGGTTGAGCTTGGTGTTTCTACTACAGAGTCGCTCCCCCCGCCAGAGCCTGCGGCAGCAGCCACTGCCACAACAGCTGCGACTCCTATTCCCCCATAGAGCAAAGCACTGCCGCTGGTACTGGTTTTTTCCGGCTCTGGTTCAGCGGCTTTTTTTTCAGTTGTGGCGGTTTTCTTCGGGGTTGAAGTTGTGGTGGTCTCTTTCTTCACAACGACCGATTCAGCCGCCCAACTGGTGCTGATATGAATATTCAGTACACTCATACAGATGATGAGCAGTGTAAAAAAAGTTGATTTTAACCAATCCGTCTGACTTTGAGTATTTTTCATAGTTTTCTCTTTAAAAATGATTACAGATTTCCAATTACATCTCATCTATTTCATAATCGTACCGAACAATTAGGTGTCAGGTGTCGTTTTAGCTTCTCTCGTCAAAATCAATCTATCTGTAGTATGAACATTATGAACAAAATCATGAAGAGCGATCATATTCCAGCGGGCCTTATTATATAAAGTTGACCAAATCTCACCTGTTGTCTGTTCTTTTACGAGGATATTTGCTGATCTATCGATCTTGCCAATGAATTTTTGGCCATATTTCTGAGCTGTAGTGGTGGTAATTTCTAATTGGGTACCATTCTGATGAACCGAGGCAGTTACGTCCTCGGTGTAGCCATCAACAAGCTTGAGCTGGCCATGCCAGTTGTCACCGTCCAAATCGGCCCCAACCGGAGGATTTATCGGTGTCGGCGGATCGGGTTCCGGGCTCGAACCACCGCTCCCACCAGCGGCCAGTGCCACAGCCGCAACTGCTGCAATGCCTATTCCGGCATACAACAGTGTCTTCCCACTCGAATCAGTTTTTGTTGTCTGAGGAGCAGGGCTATTGGCCTTCTCGGTAATGGCAGCCGCCTGATATTGGGCCGCCACATCCTGTGGATTCTCAACCGCATCAGGTGCATTGTTTTGGCTATCCGCCACTTTGGTGCCATCAGTGGCTTTCACCACCTTTTGAGCGGCAGTTTTGTCAGCAGCGGCGGCGTTTGGGAGAGATATGTTTAAAATGCTTACACCCACAATAAGCAAGCTAACCATAGCAGAATTCAAGCACCGCAGGAGTCGTTTTCTTTCAATTTTCATACTTCTTTCCCATGTTTATACAGCTCGCAGAGCGTTGATAGGATCAAGTCTGGCTGCCTGAATCGCCGGGTAGAGACCAAAAAACACCCCCGTGATCACCGCCAGAAAAAATGGAATAACCATAGAACCAAGTGTAATTTTGATCGACCAACCCGTAAAGGCTTCCATCGTCAAAACAAATACAAATCCAGCCAGCACTCCCAGCACCCCGCCGCTGACAGTGAGAAGAACCGATTCAGCCAGAAACTGGGTGATGATATCTTTGCGAGTGGCACCAACCGCCCTGCGAATGCCAATCTCACGCTTACGCTCGGACACCGTCGCAAGCATGATATTCATAATACCAATCCCGCCGACAAGCAAAGAAATTCCGCCGATTACTGCCAGAACGATATTGAAAATTCTCTGGGTCCTCAAGGATTGCTGCAGTAATTCGAGGGGAACCACGAGCTGGTAGTCTTTGATTGAGTTATGAGCGACCTCCATGATCCGGTCTATTAATTGAGCAGCAGAAGATACATTATCGCGGCTATCAATTTCAACAATAATCCGTGAGAGCGACGATTTGTCAGAGTAGGCCGCAGACAAAGGGAGCTGTTCATTGGCTGAAAAGGAGAGTAAGAGTGCCTCGTTGAGGTTATCCCTGGAGATCTTGACCTTTTCCGACTTGCCACTGGCCAATTCAGTCAGAATGCCAACCACTTTATACAAAGAGTCGCCAATCCGGAGATATTTTCCCACCTGTCCTTCTCTGCCAAGGGCTCGGGCTATTCCCGCCCCCAGAACGCAGACCATGGCGTTCTTCTCGACATCCCTGACATGGAGGAACCGACCTTCCGCCATGATAAGTCCCATTACCTGGGCGTAGTTGGCGGTACAAAGCATTACTTTGGGCAGAATTGTCTTTTTTGTCCCCAAGGGGGCAACAGCTACCTCTCGCAAGGCTGCGACCTCCTTGATATACAGACCACCATTCTGCAATCTGTTGACATCGCTCCATGACACCCCATAGGAACGTTTTTCCTGGGCCTTCTGCTGCTGTTCCTTGGTGAGATTCAATTTGTTGATATAGATATTGGTGAGTCCCATCCCTTCGATCTGCTGCAACACCTCTTGTTTGGCCCCTTCACCTGTTGATATCATCGACATGACGGCCATGACGCCGCAGACTACGCCAAGAATGCTCAAGAAGGATCTCAGTTTGTGGACAAAAAGCGATTTCCAGGCAACAGCCGTGAGGAGGAGAATTTTCGTCATCTCAGTCGGTCAGCAGAACGCCATCCTGCATTTTTATGATTTTTTTTGAAACAGCAGCAACCTGAGAATCATGGGTCACCATGACAATCGTCGCACCACGTTCATTGAGTTCTTGAAAGAGTTCGAGAATAGCCAGACTGCTCCGGGTGTCCAGATTGCCGGTAGGTTCGTCGGCAAGGATCAGTTTGGGTGAGATTGCCAGGGCCCTGGCAATGGCCACCCGCTGCATTTCACCACCTGAAAGTTCGGCAGGACGATGTTTTTTCCGGTGCCCCAACCCCACCCGCTCAATCGCCTCATTGACCTTTCGCTGTGCGTCGCTGCGGTCCGTCCGATTATAGAGGAAGGGTAAAGAAACATTGCCAAGCACATCGAGTTCAGGCAACAGGTCAAAGGTCTGGAAGACGAAGCCAAGCCAATGTGCCCTGATCCAAGAAAGCTCATTGTCGGTCAATGCAAGCATGTTCCTGTCGCTGAACAGATATGTGCCGGAATCGGGCAGCGTCAACCCTCCGAGAACATGGAGCAGCGTCGATTTCCCTGATCCCGATGTTCCCATGATCGACAGAAAATCCCCCGAAGTGACAGTCAGATCGACACCGCGGAGAACTTCAATATCTTCACCGCCGAGGACATATCTTTTTCGAATATCGCTGACCTGAAGTAACATCAGAGCTCTTGGACTTTTCCCTGGCATATCAATGTGCTTTCGGCTTGACCAGACTCACCTTCTCGCCGGTCTGCAGACCACTGACGATCTGAACGAAATCTTCGTTTTGCACACCAATCTTGATCTGCCTTTTTTCGTCCGCCCCCCAGCTGTTGTGCACATAGCAGACATCTCCCGTGTCATCAGAGAAAACGACCTGGGTCGGCACAGTCAATACCTGTTTCAATGACTGAGCGATAATAGACACCCGGCAGGTCATCCCCGGACGCAGTCTTTTATCCTCATTTTGCAGCGTAAAAACGACCTGAAAATATTTTTCCTGGCCTGGTTCAGCGGATTCAGACGTGGCGAGGGCACCAATAAAGGTCAGATCACCATTGAAGACCGTATCGGGATAAGCATCGACCTGAACAATGCCTTTCTGGCCGAGAGAGAGTTTGAAAAGATCAATTTCACGGACCTTGGTTTTGACAATCATTTTTGAAATATCAGGCAGATACAGAATAGGTTGATTCATAAAAACAGAATCTCCCTCACGTGGTTTGCGTTTTTCGCCTTCTCGAAAGGTCTCGTAATGAATGACAATGCCATCAAAAGGGGCTTTGATGACGGTTTTTGCTAACTCGACCTGAGCCTGCTCAAGGGCAGTCTCTTTGGAACTGACCTTACTTATGATCTGATTGAGCGTGGCCTGGGCCTTGGCGACCTTATGCACACCACCCTGACGAGTCCGCTCAAGAAGGAGCGTGGCGTTTTGTTTTTTGGCCTTGGCACTTTCCTGCAGGGCGGGAAAAACGTGTTTCTTGTAACTCTCAAAACGCCCAGTAGCCTCTTTAAACTGATCTCTGAGAATGGCTACTTTTTCTTCTGCGGCGGAAATCTCCGACTTATTATCAAAGCCATTCTTCTTCAGATCCTGCAGATCCTTATAAAAAGCCTCATAGCGCTGCAACTCGAGCTGGGCCTTCTGGCGTTCCTCTTGCAACATCGATATTTTCAGTGGGCCATCACCTTCCTCGAACTGTTTGAGCTCAAGAGTTGCTACGTTGAGATTGTATTCGGCGTTGGCGATTTCCTGGCCAACCTGATTATCTTCCGATGCCATCATCTGCTCAGCGGCCTGCACGGCAGCCTTGAGCTCGGCGATTTCGGCCTGCAGGCCCTCAACCGCTTTCTGAAAAGGCAGGGGATCAAGTTTTACCAGGGTATCACCCTTCTTCACCCGGGTCCCATCCTCAATAAGATAAATAATTTTCCCTTCTGTCCCGAGAATCTCGGAGGAAAGGGTATGCGATTGAGCGGCGTCGAGTTCACCCACAACGTTGATCTCAACCTGCAAATCCTGAATCTTGGCCTCTGTGTAGACAGGAGTTGTATCTTGCTTGCCAAGCCTGCCGGGCAGCAGAGAGAAGACGGCAAAAATGCCACCAATCACCAGCGCTATGATTATTGCAGTTCTCATTAATTTGATTCTTTGTCCTCTTTTCGGTCTATCAAGGTTCCAAGAGATGATCGCAGACTATAGGTCCCAATTATATACGATATGGTTTCAACCATTTGATCGATCTTGGCCTTCTGCAACTCAGTTTGCGCCTCAAGCAGGTCAAAATTATTGGCCATGCTGTAGCGGAATTTGCTTTCGGCAAGTCGGAGTTTGCCCATGGCCTGTTTAGCCTGTTCCTGGCGTATCTGTATTCTTTCTTCCTGTTTTTGCAGGCTGTTTAACTGAAAGCGTACGTCCTGCACGACCCGTTCTTCTTCCCCCTGGCGTTCGAGCTGTACCTGTCGAAAACTGAGCTTGCTTTTTTCATAGTCATTTCTCTCGCTGGTTCGGAAAATATCAGTATCACTTGACAACGCGGCGGTCCATCTTTTATCGGAGAGATCATCAAAGTCTTCTTCGTGGGCTACATTATAGCCCAAACGCAGATCCAATTGGGGCAGGAGATTATTTTTGGCAATTGCTACCTGGCGCTCCGCCTCTTTCACCTGCATGGAACTCAATTCGAGTTCAATTCTGTTTTTCAAGGCAATCTTCTGGGCTTCCTCAAGACCAATATGCACTGTCGCGTAGTCAACCGGAGCTGCTACAATGATTGTTTGCTGCTGAGGAATAGCCAATAATTGCTTCACCGCATCGATATTATTGGCATATTGCTCGTTTGTTGAAGTCAACTCTTCCTGAACGTTCTGGATCCGAATCTCGGCTCTATACAAGTCCATCGCATTGATAATACCATTGCGTTCCTTAATTTTGGCCAGGGCCAGATGTTTTTTGAGATCATCAAGCTGTTTTTCAAGAAAGCTCACCTGTTGCTGGGTCTGGATACTGTTATAGACCGCAGAGACAGTCTGTAGAACCGTTTCGGCCTGCTGCTGGATAAACGAGAGTTTTGCACTTTCGTAGGCGAAAGTACCGCTGTACACGCCATCCATGGAAAATTTGGTGCCGGCACCGCGCAGCAAAGGCACGCTCATGGAAACATCCACTTCATTCGTTGAGTCCCCCCCTATTTCACCGAACAGTGGTGTCACTGACAACGTCGCCCCGGTAGAGACTTTGCGGGAAACGGTTGCTCCGGTCTGCCAATAGCCATCCGTTGCAGAATTGTAGTTTACCGCTCCCTGAGGTTTGATTTTGACATCGAACTCAGCCTTCTGAGATTTCAGCGAAAGGTCACTCGAGGTAACCCCAAGAGCACTATTCACCAAAGAACGGTTGTGTGTAAGGGCAATCTGAATAGCCTGTTCAAGAGAAATAATTTCGTTTTTTGGCGGTCCAACAGTTTCATTGTTGCCGGCATACAGCCAAGAGCCACTGTGTACTATTACCGATACAACAACTATTGTTATGAAGAGGAGCTCTTTTCTCACAATGATCAACACCTGACAATTAAAAAATCCGAATCGATATACGGCAATTCCATAGAAATCCTTTCCAAAAGAAATTCAGTATGTACTCCAGTTCGAAAGGAGATGGAACAGAACAAATGTTTTATCTTTAAATAATTGGTATTATTCTATTTATCAACTTCATGTTGGAAGGTTTCTATGGCATCAAATTCACCCTGAGAGGTCTGTTTGTAGCATAAATATACCAGATAACCAACAACCCCCATAGAGAGCATTTTGGCCCGAAGAAGCAGCCCCATTGCCAGGGTCTCCACTCCCGGTATGCCCGCAAGAAGAAAATAAAAAACAAATATTGATTCAAAATAGCCGAGATTACCGAGGAGCGTCACCGGCACATGGGCCGCAAAGAGGATTGCCGGTACCAGCGCGCACACTATCGAAAAATCAGGACGGACTCCGAAAGCCCGAAAAGCCACATATACGTTTACCCAGGTTAGGATATAAAACAAAACCGTCAAACCAACAATTTTCAGCATGTATCCCCGATCATTTTTCAATGTCTCTGCCGCAAACCGAGCTTCATCCCGAATCCTGTCAAGCCGCCGAAATATTTTTGTGCATTGAGACTCAAAAACACCAACATATCTTCTTGCCTGAATCCAGGAAAAATGATCGACAAATCTATAAAGGCGATAGAAGACAAAAGAAAATATTTTCTGCGGTACCTTCAGCGGGGTTTTCACCTTCCAGAGCCACATCGTCGCACAGAGGAGAAAACCACCAGCGCAGGCAGGCAGGAAAATAGAGGGGTTTCGATACAACCCCGGTGAAAACAGCGGGGCTACCACAACAAGAACAAAAAGAAATACAACTCCTGATACCCTTTCGACAAAGATACTCACTGCGGCGTATGCCTGATTGTCTATAAGTTTGCCGGCATAGTAGGATCTCACGACATCACCGCCAACGGTTGAAGGCAGTAAATTAGAAAAAAAGTAACCAATCAGATAAATACGCAAAAGCGTGAAAAAAGAAATCGGCTTCCCATTGCAATCAAGAATGACCTTCCACTTCATACAACTGACCAACAGCATCAATGGCGAGAGCAAAAATGCCACTGAGAGATAGAACCAATCCACGCGGGATAAAATTTCCATCAGTTCATTGGCCCTGACAAATGACAATAATACTGCAAAAAAGGCACAACTGATAACTACCTTAAGAACAGTCGCCAGGGTTTTCTTTGTCTGTTTCATATAAACAAGTTAGTGAAAGGGTGGCGGGCTCATACAAGTCACTCGCCTGCCATATGCCAGCTTCAGAGAGCCACCTACATCCT
>JAUYSF010000289.1 GCA_030696435.1 Desulfoprunum sp.
ATCAGGGCGACGATGATGATCAAGTTCAGACTCAACCCCAAAATTCCATGAGCAGACCTCCAATGTTCAAAGCCCATAGAACAGTCAATGTTTGGATACCACATTGGCTGGGCTCCTTTTTTAAAAGATAGTAATCCCTTACCGTGAAAGAGAAAATTTCACGGTAAAGGTATTGTTTGATAAACCTATGTAATCAAGGCGGTGGCGATGATATTCGGCCTACAGGAAATCCTGTTGCGAGAAAGTCATCGGCCACCTGTCACGGAGCAGTTAAGGCTACCAGCGATGCCCGCCGCCCCTGTGGCCATAACCTTGTCCACTTTGATGTCCGCCTCCCCTGTGGCTACCTCTATTGCTACCAGAATGGTATCCGTATTCTGAATAACAATTTTCACCTGAGACATTTATTTCAGTTTGATCCGTAGGCAAGGTTGCACTCATGGATGTGGGTGTGTCGGTTGAATTACCCGTTCCAGTGTTGCCCGCAAAGGCACTGGTAGAAACGATTGCGACCAAGGCAATGATTCCGGTTAATGAAAGAATTTTCTTCATGCTGTTTGACTCCTTGTTAAAAGTTGTATGTTGTTCGCCACCCCTGCAGCAACCTTTTTGCAGCAGATACATGTTGTGTGATGAATCTATAGCAATCCTTATGCCACAAAAACTGACGTTTCTTATAGATTTGAAATTGTTTAATAATTATTTTGAACAGCGACAAAACTGCCGAGATAACCTTGCGTGGAATTAATATAATGTCTAATTATTAGACATGTGTCAGTTTTGGTGATTAATTTTTAGACTGAACGGTCGGATAGACCGCTTCGAAGAAAGGGCTAGGGTATGGTTCCAAAATGGATGGTAGGTAGAAATGCGTATGCACCCTCATGGATGATTATCGGAATCAGCCTGGTGCTCATGGCTGTAGTGATTTTCATGGGGGTCGCGAATTACAACCGGGAAATTGATCACATGGGTGTGATTCTAAAGGAAAAAGGAACTGCTCTGATCTGGTCTTTTGAAGCAGGAGCCCAGACCGGAATGACCGGTCGGTTTGGCAACGAAGCCCACTTGCAGACTCTTTTGGAAGAAACCGCGTCTCGGTCGGAGATCTCTTATATTGCTCTGGTTGACAGAAACGGCGTGATACTGGCGCACAATGATAAAAAAATGATCGGCAAATCTGTAGAGGCGTTTGTCTTCAACAACACATTTGCTCCGACAGATTCCATCCAATGGCGGATGGTAGCGGGAAAAGAGCAGACAAGACTTTTCGAAGTGTATAAAAAGTTTCTCCCTACTCCTCAACATGAAGGAAACATAGAGGAAATGAGAAATGAACACGACATGTCGTGTTCCCCAGAATGGTTGAAAGACATGCCGGAAGACCGGATCTTAGACGCGAAAAACCGACCAGCGATCATCGTCGGTATGGATGTGAGACCCTTTGACGAGGTTATGGTCAAAGATATTCGGAACAGTTTGATATCCGCGGGGCTTATTTTTCTTCTGGCCCTTACCGGGGTGATTTCTCTATTCTGGGCTCAGAACTACATGAATTCCCGAAAAATGCTTCAGGATATCCGCGCCTTTGCCTCGGAAATTGTCAGAAATCTGCCGGTGGGAATGGTGGTGGTCAGCAGTGATGGTAAGATCAGGTTTATTAACGGAGTAGCCTGTTCTCTTTTGAAAGTTAGACCGGAGACGGCTGAAGGAGCCTTGGCCCGGAGCATTCTGCCGGTATCGCTGATGGATCTGCGCAAAGGCATCGGCCGTGAAAAAGCCGTCGTGGAAAGAGAATTAAATTTGATTGGGTCGGAAGATACGAGAATTCCAGTGAATGTCAGTACGACAAACATTGTGGGTGAGGATGGTCAATACATCGGATTCATGTTTATCCTGCAGGATTTATCTGAGCTGCATCAGTTGGAATTGAAGATTCGACAGCGGGAAAAACTGGCGGCCATTGGTGATCTCGCCGCCGGTATTGCCCATGAAGTCAGGAATCCTTTAAGTTCTATCAAGGGTTACGTCACCTATTTTGGCAGCCTTTTTGAAAAAGACAGCGAAAACAGGAAGGCCGCCGAGATTACGGCCGAAGAGGTGGACAGGGTGAATCGGGTGATTTCGGAACTGCTTGAATTTGCCCGGCCGTCCGACCTCAAGCTGGGTAAAACAGATATCTGCAGGCTGATCGATCATGCCCTGGGGATCGTTGCCCATGAAGCCGCTTTCACGGGAGTGACGATTGTTCAACAATTGGATCGAAATCTGCCCGAGTTGATGATTGACCCCGACCGGATCACCCAGGTGATGCTCAACCTCCTGATCAATGCCGTTCAAGCCATGGAGCACGGAGGACAACTCTTGGTAGAGACAAGCCGGAAAGGGGAGATGGTTGTGGTTGACATCTCGGACACGGGGAAAGGTATTTCCCCGGAAGACCGGGCCAACATGTTTAACCCCTATTTTACGACCAAAAAGAACGGCACGGGATTGGGGTTGGCGATCGTTCACAAGATCGTGGAAAACCACGGCGGGACCGTCCATATTCGCAGCCGACAAGGTCTCGGGACGCAGGTATCGATAGCATTACCCATCCATCCCATTAAGGAAGTGTGAGGAAGTATGAATATTAACGGTACAATTCTCATTGTCGACGACGATTCGGCCCATTTGAACATGCTTCGAACCGTCTTGAAAAGTCTCGGGCATACGGTAGATACTGCCATGGACGGAGAGGACGCCATCCGGATGGCCAAGGAAAAACCCTGCGATCTCATCCTGATGGATGTGCGGATGACCAACATCGGCGGCATAGAGGCACTGCGGCAGATCAAGGAATTCAATCCAGCCATCCCGATTATCATCATGACCGCCTATTCCTCGGTCGATACGGCGGTGGAGGCCATGAAACTCGGGGCCTACGACTATCTGACCAAACCTCTCAATTTTGAGGAACTCAAGCTCATAATTGACCGGGCGATGGACCATCTGCACCTCACTCTGGAAAACAAGTCTTTAAAAGAGAAAGTGGCAGCGGAGAATTGTTTTTCAGATATTATCGGTTCCAGCCATGCCATGAAAAGTGTACTTGATATGGCCCGGATCGTAGCCCCGACCGAGGCGACGGTCCTGATTACCGGTGAGAGCGGCACGGGCAAGGAGTTGTTTGCCAAGGCCATCCATGCCAACAGTGAACGGAAGAATGGGCCGTTGGTTACGGTGAACTGCGCGGCATTGACCGAGACCCTTCTTGAATCGGAATTGTTCGGCCATGAAAAAGGCACCTTCACCGGAGCCGACCGACAACGGGATGGTCGATTCATGCAGGCTGATCGCGGGACGATCTTTCTCGATGAAGTCGGGGAAATTCCCTTGGCCATGCAGGCAAAAATCCTGCGGGCCATCCAGGAAAGAGAGATTCAGCGTTTGGGCAGCGACAAAACCCTGAATGTCGATGTGCGGATTATTGCCGCCACCAACCGAAATCTGGAAGACGATGTCAGAGAAGGCAAATTCCGTGAGGATTTATTCTACCGTCTCAATGTGATGAACCTCCACATCCCGCCTCTGAGAAACCGCGATGAAGATATTCCCCTTTTGGCCCTGTATTTTCTCAAGAAGTATGTACAGAAAAACAGAAAAGACCTGAAGGGATTCACCCCAGCGGCAATGGACGTGCTGACCAGAAGCGCCTGGCCGGGAAATGTCAGGGAGTTGGAAAACGTAATCGAACGGGCAGTTATCCTCGCCATGAGCCCCTATATATCAGATAAAGACCTCCCTCCCTCCCTGATGGCATCGTACCACAAGGAGCACAAGGACAAGATGCCCGCAACCGGGCTCGGCGGGAAACCCCTGGACGAGATCGAAAGCCAGGCCATTTCTGAAACCCTTGAACAAACGCAGGGCAACAAGAGTGAAGCAGCTAAATTACTGGATATCACGAGAACGACCCTTAATAATAAATTGAAGAAATATAACATCTCGGGGTGATTCAAATGACAACGGTAGGTGAATACCTTTTCCAGGTTGGTGATGTGCTTAACCACAAGTAGGGAAGCCTGAGATAAGAGAGAGGCGGTATACGTGGGCAGTGCTGTGCATATTTATGACAATCTGGAGGCCTTCTGTCGTTGTTTGAGCGATATTGGACTTTCCGATGTCGTTCTGATCGTCACCCCGGAGGATAGCATCGGGTATGGTCCACAGCCGGAAGAGGTTCTCAAAAGTCACGTTTAAATCCGATCCTGCAGCCTTCTCAATTTTGTATTTAAGGTAACCGGAAAATTGTCATTGACACATTGTAGTACTTGTTCTAATATATGAACAAGTGAACATATATAATAGGTGTGATATGAAACAACTGGACTTCGATACAGACGTTTGCGAGCAGTTATGCGAACATGACAAGAATGTTTGCCTGGCAAAAGCTGAAATGCTTGTCGACGAAGATGCCCAATCAATTGCCGAAACATTCAAAATTCTTGGAGATCCGACGAGGGTGAAGATTTTGCACGCACTTTCCAAAAGGGAGCTCTGTGTGTGCGATGTTTCCGCCGTCATTGGCATGGGGCAGTCTGCAGTATCACACCAGCTTCGTCTGCTGCGTGGGGCACGGCTGGTCAAACATCGAAAAGAAGGAAAAATGGTTTGGTATTCACTTGACGATGAACATATTTCCCTGCTTTTGGCCCAGGGAATTGAACATGTTAAGCATGGGTAAAGATAATGAAATTAGATAACTACACACGGATCGTAAACGGATCGGAAAGGTCGCCTTGCCAGGATGCATGCTGTGCAAGTGCAGATGAAGAAGTCAAGATAGCAAATTGCGATTGTGACAACGCAGTGGCAGTCAAAGGCATTTTCCCTCTTTCATCAATACAGATGAAGCAGCAGGAAGCCGTGGTGCAGACCGGTCAGGCCCAGTCGGGGATGCACGTGACAGTTTTTCGAGTCTCCGGCATGGATTGTGGCGATTGCGCCGCAAAACTGGAAAAGAGACTTGTGGCAATGTCCGGGGTGGGGTCGGCAACTGTAAATTTTGGTGCAGGCAAGTTGAGGGTAGAGCACAACGTTGACGATTCTTTGATTATACAGGCAGTGAAGCAGGCCGGGTACAAAGCCGACAAGGAGGATAAAACTATTCGGCAGCCGTTGGTCAAATCCATCTGGTGGAAAAACGCCCGTACTCTGACTACCATCATTTCCGGAGTAGTGTTGATAATAGCGGCTATCTTGGATTGGGTTGGG
>JAUYSF010000302.1 GCA_030696435.1 Desulfoprunum sp.
CGTAATCCAACATTGTTGCTGCTTGTCGTGGGAATCATGATTGTCATGTTGTTTTCGAGGATCTCTAGAACGTAGAACGTCTGATCAATACCTGCTACAGTCTGGGTCAGGATAGATTTGATAACGCCAACACCATGAGCTGGATATACAGCCATATCACCTTCAGTAAACACTCTTCTCTCCCCATAAAAGAACTGCATGATACACGAAATTCACGTGCAATTGGAACTCTAACGGCAAACAGACCTTTTGTGATTGACAGTTGCCATACATACCATGCCCAACCCGGCTAAATTTTCTTGCGGGAGGGAGATTGGCAGCAACTCTCTTTGAGTTGTGGAAACATTGCGTACCTTGATACGACTTCCTTGTTGAATAGTAGCATTGTACCATATCCAAAGGAATTTTGCCCTGTTTTTTCGAAAATAGGTGCTCTGAGACGGACAACCGTAAAGAGTTAAAGCGAAATTTTAGTTCACTTCACGGCGTTAATGAGGTTCATCGCTTTGACAGGCTGTTCTTCCAGCAGGTATTTGATCCCTTGTTCGAGTATATCCATCCTCTCGTCCAAGAGCATTCTTTCATCTTTTGACAACTGCGACAGGACATATTTCTCCACAGGAGTATCCGGGTGGATATCTCCCTTGCCCGGACGACCGACACCAATTTTTAAACGCCGGAAATCCTGAGTTCCAAGCGATTGAATAAGCGAACGGATGCCATTATGACCACCTGCTCCTCCGCCAGTAACAAGTTTGAGCCTCCCCGGGGGCATATCGATATCATCATGAATGATCAGGAGGCGATCTGGACTGATCTTGAAATACTCGGCATACAGCGCAACGGCCCTACCACTCAGATTCATAAATGTGGTCGGTTTGACGAAACAGATTCGGCAGCAACCGATGGAGACACGTCCTGACAGGGCCTGCCATTTTTCTGTGGTCAGACTGCAGTCCCACCTTCGGGCCAGTTCGTCCACAATGATAAAGCCAACATTATGACGGGTTTTCTCATAGGAATCGCCTGGATTTCCGAGGCCGACAATGAGATAGTCACTCTCGCCCATAGACTTGATCCACATGAAAAAGAAAAAAGAAATCCGGAAAGATGCCAGAGAGACACCTTTCCGGATGAAAAGAACAGCAGCAAAAGATCAATGTTACAACGGCCTAAACCAGCACACTCTAGGGCCTTTGCCTACTTACTCTCGCCGAGTTTCTTGTCGACCTTAACACAGATGGTTTTGGCATCGGAGATGAGTTTGAGAGAATCCGGCAGTGCTATATTGCCGAAATTCAAATGCTCTCCAATTTTCAAATCGGTGACAATCAAAGTACACTCATCAGGGATATCAAGCGGAAGTCCCTCCAGCACAACAGTTTCTTTCTCTATGAACATTTCGCCGCCAAGATCAACACCTTTAGCAACTCCGGTGAAGACCACGGGTACCTTGAAACGCCGTGGCTTCTGGAGATCAATCTCGCAGAAATCGGCATGGATCAAAGTGTCACGGACTGGATCGGTTTGCACTTCGCCGACCAGCACGTGGCGGTCACCCTCTCCCTCAACTTTCAGGGTCACTATAACGTTGCGCCGATAGATCGCCAGCAACTGATGCATCAGTGTTTTTGAATCAAGCTCAAGCGGCAAAGCCACTGAACCGCCACCATAGACAATCGCCGGTGTTTTTCCGGATACACGCAGGCGCCTCATCGCGCCTTTACCAGCTGATGAACGTACTTTCGCAGACATCTCTACCTGAAGCATACTCCCTCCTTCGCCCAATGACCAGTCTGCAGAGCCGACAACTCCTGAACAGTCGAGCGTTTGTATAAATGATGTGTCATTTTTTTATGACGTAATGGACATGAAAGCCAGTTACACAAACAGTGAACTGACGGAATCTTCGTTATGGATGCGCCGTATGGCATCAGCTAACAAAGCCGACACGGAAAGCACCTTAATCTTAGCACATTTCAGGGATTCTCCACGGAGCGGAATCGAGTTAGTCACCACCAGCGACTTAATATCTGATTTATTGAGCCGCTCGATAGCCGGTCCTGATAATACGGGATGCGAACAACAGGCATGCACTTCCCTGGCGCCATTCTTCAGCAAGGTAGCCGCGCCACTGCACAAAGTTCCCGCTGTATCGACCATATCATCAAGCAGAATAGCCGTCTTGCCTTTAACATCGCCGATAACGTGCATGGCCTCGCACTCATTGGGCCGATCGCGTCGTTTGTCGATGATCGCAAGACCAGTGTTCAATCGTTTGGCAAAGGCTCGGGTCCTTTCAACTCCGCCGGCATCAGGAGAGACCATGATAACATCGTCGAACTCCCGCTCGATATATTTCAGCAGGACCGGAGCAGCATAGAGGTGATCAACAGGGATATTAAAAAAGCCTTGAATCTGTCCGGCATGCAAGTCCATGCACAGAACCCTGCGAACTCCGACTACCATCAGCATTTCGGCCACAACTTTGGCGGAAATCGGCACCCGAGGCGCATTCTTTCTATCCTGTCGGGCATAGCCATAATAGGGTATTACTGCGGTGATCCTTCTCGCCGAGGCCCTTCTCATAGCATCTACCATTATGACCAACTCCATGAGATGGTCATTGACCGGAGTACAGGTCGGCTGGATGATATAAACATCAGTGCCGCGAACATTTTCCCCTATCTCGACAAAGATCTCACCATCACTGAATTTTCTCACCTCGGCTTCACAGAGTGGCAAGTCAAGATGGGTGGCTATATCAAGCGCCAAATCCCTGTGCGCATTTCCTGAAAAAATCTTGATTATATTGGCCATGGTCTTATTTAGGTAGTTAATATGAAGGGTTGAGTTATCTCTCGAATTGGCTGGGGCGGAAGGATTCGAACCTACGAATGCCGGGATCAAAACCCGGTGCCTTACCACTTGGCGACGCCCCATCCTGCGCTCGAGTCACAAAAACTCTCTCTCCATATTTCCGACGCAGAGTTTCTGCAAGACCATGCATGCGTGCATGGTCTGTCGAGGAATCCGGAAAGACTCCGAAAACCGTCGGGCCGCTCCCCGACATCAATGCCGCTTTTGCCCCGGCTGTTAGCAGAGTCTTTTTTATTTCAGCCAGTTCCGGGTATTTTTCGATGGTAATCAGTTCCAGGTCATTCGCCATCGCGGCCAGAGACAAGGAACCTCCGCTATTTTTTTGAAAACCTGTTAATCTAGAATTTTTCTGCCCCGTTGTCAATGCAAAATTTTCAAAGACCCAGCGGGTTGAAACCGGGAAGCCTGGATTTATCAATAAAAAATAATTTCCTGCAAGAGATGGGACTTGCTGCATGACCTCCCCCACTCCGGTCGCCAGCACTGCATCCATTTCCGTAGTAAAAAAAGGGACATCTGCACCAAGAAGCAAGGCCATTTTCAATAGCTCCTGCTCTGAAAATTCCCTTTCAAAAAGAGAATTTAGACCCAGCAGCACCGTTCCGGCGTCGCTGCTGCCGCCACCAAGTCCTGCCGCCGCTGGAATCCGTTTGGCAAGCTGAATATTGACCCCTGAGCCCTTGCCTCGAGTGCTGGCGGCAAAAAAGAGTTCAGCAGCCTTCCAGGCCAGGTTGGAACGATCTGCAGGGAGAGCTCTGTCACTGCAGATCAGGGTGATAGCCGTATCCGGCCTGAGCTGCAAGGTGATATCATCGCAGAGATCAAGCTTCTGCATCCAGGTCTCGAGATCATGATAGCCGTCCGCTCGTCGCCCACGGACATGGAGCATCAGATTGACCTTGGCAGGTGCCGATAGACGCAGACTACGAAGTGCGTCAGCTTTCACAGGCGGACCTGAGGCCGCAAGCCGCAGCAGAGTGGATTACACCGGACAGCCCGGTTCATTTTTTGACCGCTTTGACATATCGCAGCTTTACATCATAGAGGATATTTTTCAGCAGTTCATCCTCTTCTTTCAACAGGTTTCCTTTGGTTTTCTGTTCAAGAAGAACCAAGGTGTCGATCCCGTGTCGGGCCAGATCAAACTCCGGCTCCCGCTTGCCCGTCACCGGATCGCCAATCTCACCCAGATGATACAGCACCGACGTATTCAAGGACATGATAAAAGCAGGGAAGGTGACCTCCGGCATGACACATTTTCCGTGCCGGTCCGGTATCTTGCCTTCTCCACAATGACAATCCCCTTTGCTGCTCTCTTTTTTTTCAGTTTCTTTCTCTTCCATAAGCCTGGTTCTCCTCGGTAAGATTAAGCAGTATGCCCCGGCTACTCTCAGAACCTATTCAGTTCCAGAACTACCGCGTCATCTATGTTTTCCAGTTCACGCACCTTGGCCAGCAATTCCTTGGAAATCAGCTCATCCGTGCTGAGAAAAATGATATTTTGCTTGCTGGCTTCTTCACGTCCCACCGTCATCCGGGAGATATTCACCCCAGCTTTCCCCAAAGTAGTTCCGAGGGCACCGATTACCCCTGGCACATCGTTATTGTAGACCAACAGCATAGGACCTGCGGGAAGAGCCTCAAGACGGAATGAGTTGAGACGAACCAACCGCGGTTCGTTCTTACCGAAGACCGTCCCGACCAGAACGTTTTCGCCTTCTGTAGTGACCACTTTGACGGAGAGGACATTGTTGAAATCATGAGCTTTCTCGGTCTTAGATTCAACAACCCGGATACCACGTTCTTTAGCGATGACCGGGGCATTGACATAATTGACCGCATCCTGCAAAATCGGGGTGAAGAGGCCCTTCAGAAAAGCAACCGTGATGGGCGCAGTATTGAGCTCAGCCAATTCACCGCTGTATTCAATGTTCACCGCCTGAACACCGCCCTTGGCCACCTGCATGTGCAACGAGCCAAGCATCTCACCGAGGACGATATAAGGGCCGACCTGAGCCAGGACATCGCTGCTGACGGAAGGCATATTGACGGCATTGGTCACTGATCCCTTCAAGAGATATTCAGCAATCTGTTCAGCGATGATCAGGGCGACATTCTCCTGGGCCTCGCTTGTCGAAGCGCCCAGATGCGGGGTGCAGATAAAATTCTTCAGACCGAGCAGCGGACAATTCTCAGGGGTCGTCGGCTCGACAGCAAAGACGTCAAGGGCCGCACCTCCTATCTCACCATTGACCAGGGCCTCATACAGGGCCTTTTCGTCGCAGACTCCGCCGCGGGCACAGTCAACGAACATCGCATCTTTTTTCATGGCCGTAAAAAAATCGGTAGACAGAAGATTTTTGGTCTCCTTGGTCAGAGGGACATGGACCGTGACAAAATCGGCGCGTCGCGCCAGTTCCATGAGATCAACCAGCTCAACACCAATTTTTTCAGCAATCTCCTGGGGTAGATGCGGATCGTAGGCGATGGTTTTCATCTTCAGCCCCTGGGCCCTGCTGGCGGCAATGCCACCGATCCTGCCAATGCCGACGATGCCGAAGGTCTTACCGGTCAACTCGCGGCCCATGAAACTCTTTTTCTCCCACTTGCCGGCCTTCATCGAGGCGGTGGCCTGGGGAATATTGCGGGACAGGGACATCATCATGGCAATGGCATGTTCTGCCGCCGTTGTGGCATTACCATCCGGGGCGTTCATGACCACAATACCCTTCTGACTGGCAGCAGGAATATCGACATTGTCAAGACCGATACCGGCACGCCCTACGACCTTCAGCTTGTGGGCAGCCTCCAGCAGATCGGCCGTCACCTTGGTGGCACTGCGAATGACCAAGCCATCATAGTTGCCGATGATCTTTTTCAGCTCCTCCGGGCTGAGCCCGGTATTGCAATCAACTTCAAGCCCGGCCTCTTCAAGTATCTTCACGCCTGCAGGCGACAAATTATCACTGATCAGTACTTTCATCTCCGCTCCTTGTGCCGTAGCTGTATGCATCTGCCCGGGTGACGGACAGACCAGTCAGTTCATACTCTTCATGATGTGCAATCCCGGAGTTTCCTGGCCTGCACTCCCCTCAATCGAAAGAGTATAAAGACCCGGTAATCCGTCGGCAATCAACCAATAAAAGCAGAAACTATACAGGCTTCATTGCCGGAGAACAAGAAAAATGCACTCGTTTCTCTTATCCCCACAGGAGCCTTGCAGCTCAATCACAGCCATCTTCATCCTTTGGGAACGAATAGGAGTTGAACTATCAATTTGAAGACGATATAAAGCATGCTCTTTCCCTCCTGCCGCAGCCACTGCCCCTCTTCCCCGAAAGGCTCACGTCCGATGTAACAGGAAAGGATTTTGCAAAACTGACATATCTGCTATACAATATGCCGATATTCTCATTAACATCACAGCAAACTGCCGATCGACAAGCTCTTGGGTGCCGTTGCCGGCACCTCCGCTTGCGAGAATTCATCTTCCAGGAGTAATCCCGTATGACTGAAACACGTTTACGTTTCCCCCCGAGCCCCACCGGCTATCTCCATATCGGCGGGGCGCGCACAGCCCTCTATAACTGGCTCTATGCCAAAAAGACCGGCGGCAAACTGATTTTGCGTATCGAAGACACCGACACCGAACGTTCCACCGACGAATCCATCCAAGGCATCCTGGAGGGTCTCCAATGGCTCGGTATCACCTACGACGAAGGCCCGTATTTCCAGACGGATTTCACCGCTGAGCACGTCGCTGCTGCACAAAGACTCCTGGCCGAAGGTCAGGCCTATAAGTGTTTTTGTACGAAAGAACGGCTCGACGCCAAACGAGAGGCCGCCCTCGCCGCCAAACAAAATCTCGGCTACGATCGAACCTGCCGCAACCTCACCCCGGAGCAGGTGGCGGAGAAGGAGGCGGCAGGCCTTCCCTTCATTATCCGTTTCAAGGTCCCGGACCGGGAAGGAATGCTCGGTTACGACGACAAGGTTCTCGGCAGAATCGAGTGTAATTACAAGGAAGTTGATGATTTCGTCATCCTCCGCTCCAACGGTACGGCCCTGTACCTGCTCTGCAATGTCGTCGATGATATCCGGGATCGGATCAGCCATATCATCCGCGGCCAGGACCATATGACCAATACGACGAGACAGGTCCTGCTTTACGAGGCCCTCAAAGCCCCCCTGCCGGTCTTCGCCCATATTCCGCTGACCTTGGACACGAAGAAATCAAAAATCTCCAAGCGCAGCCATGGTGAGATCGTCGCCGTGCATTTCTACCGCGATCACGGCTTTATCCCCTGGGCCTTCAATAATTTTCTCGTCCTGCTCGGTTGGTCACCCGGGACTGACCAGGAGATATTCTCAAAGGAAGAACTCATCAAGGCCTTCACCCTGGAACGCATCAATAAATCGAGTTCGATCTTCAACTTTCGCAGGGATGACCCGAAGTTTTTTACCGATCCCAAGGCCATCTCCATCAATGAACAGTATCTGCGCAGCATGGACATCGCTGAACTAGCCCCTATGGTCCAAAAAGAACTTGAGGCAGAAGGGCTCTGGGACGAGGCCTACACCGGCGACAGGCAGGATTGGTTCCTCCGGACTCTCGGTCTAATCCGGGACCGTTTTCATACTCTCAAGGACTTCACCAGCCTCGGTAGGGCCTATTTCGCTGATGATTTCGGCATTGACGACAAGCCTCTGCAGAAAAACGTCCTGAAATACGAAGAACTCAAAAGCTGGCTACCAACCCTGGCCAACCGCTACGAACAGCTTGAATCTTTCGATCTGGCGGAGACCGAGAGGGTGCCCCGGGAACTCGCAGAAGAACTCGACATCAAACCGGGCATACTCATCAATGCCATGCGCACCCTAGTCACTGGACAGTTGGCAGGTCCCTCGATGTTTGACATCCTGGTCCTGCTCGGTAAAGAGAAAGTCGTGCAGCGCCTGCGCAGAGTTGATCGCCTCTTTGCCGCAGCATCCCGCTGATCCCATTCATATTCAGCCATCATAACTCTTATGGATACTACAGAAAAAATAGAAACAAAACCCGTCGACTTTATCCGACAGATTATCGCTGAAGATCTCAGGACAGGAAAGCATACGGGCACTGTCACTCGCTTTCCTCCTGAACCTAATGGGTTTCTCCATATCGGCCATGCCAAATCGATCTGCCTCAACTTTGGTATCGCCATGGAAAACCATGGATTTTGTCACATGCGTTTTGACGACACTAATCCGAGCAAGGAAGAACTCGCCTATGTCGAATCGATCAAAAAGGATGTCAAGTGGTTAGGTTTTGATTGGCACGACAAACTCTTCTACGCCTCCGATTATTTTCCCGCCCTCTACAACTACGCCATAGAACTCATCAAACTGGGCAAGGCCTATGTCTGCGAACTCTCGGCCGAGGCGATCCGGGAATACCGGGGCACCCTCACCGAACCCGGCAAGGAGAGCCCCTATCGCAACAGGACTATCGCAGAAAACCTCGATCTCTTTACACGTATGAAAAACGGCGAATTCGCCGAAGGAAGCCATGTCCTGCGGGCGAAAATCGACATGCAATCGCCCAATCTCAATATGCGCGATCCGGTCATCTACCGCATCCTCAAAGTGGCACATCACCGGACCGGAGACAGCTGGTGCATCTACCCAATGTATGACTATACCCATTGTCTTTCAGACGCCGTTGAGGGAATCACCCATTCTCTTTGCACCCTTGAATTTGAAGATCACCGGCCACTCTACGACTGGGTCCTCGACACCCTGAAGACACCCTGCCATCCCCAGCAGATCGAATTTGCCCGGCTCAACCTCACCTACACGGTCATGAGCAAGAGAAAAATGCTGCAGCTCGTGGAGGGCGGATATGTCGATGGTTGGGACGATCCCCGCATGCTGACCATCTCCGGTCTCAGGCGACGTGGCTATACCCCCGCCTCGCTCCGCAACTTCTGCGGAATAATCGGTCTCGGTAAAAAAGAGAGCTGGATCGATATGGGGGTCTTGGAAAACGCCGTCCGCGACGACCTGAATATCAGTGCGGCCAGGGTGATGTGCGTCCTCGACCCGGTCAAGATCATCATCGACAACTACCCCGAAGATCAGGTGGAAGAACTGGAGGCCATGAACCATCCGCAGAATCCTGACATGGGTAGCCGAAGAATCCCTTTCTCAAGAGAACTCTCGATCGAACGCTCCGATTTTATGGAAAATCCCTGCCCTAAATTTCATCGTCTGGGACCGGGCCGCGAAGTTCGTCTGCGCTATGGCTATCTCGTCAAGTGCGTCTCGTACGTGAAAGATTCCGCTGGGTTGGTACAAGAGATCCATTGCACCTACGATCCGGCCACCCGAGGCGGCTCGACACCGGATGGCCGTAAGGTCAAAGGCACCATTCACTGGGTCAGCACTCATCAGGCCGTTTCCTGCCCGGTCAGGTTGTACGACAGGCTTTTCCTCACCGAGAACCCCGAGGCGGATAAGGACATCGATTTCAAAGCCCACCTCAACCCCGAATCCAGGGTCTGCCTCGATGAGGCCATGGCCGAACCATCACTGATGAGTCTTGCCCCAGGCACCCAGGTGCAATTCGAGCGACAGGGCTATTTCAGCGTTGATCCCGTGGAATCGACCCCCGGCAAACCTGTATTCAACCGCATTGTCACCCTCCGGGATACCTGGATCAAGCAACAGCAAAGGTAAACAGGGACGGACCAATATCTGAGTTGTATTGCGGCAGAGGGATAAAACCACCTGTCGCAATACAACTCTTAGAGCCCACAACTACCTCACCCCTCATCCGAAAAAATCTATTTCCATTAAAGTCCCCCTTTTCATGTTTCTCCGTTTCTTTATCTTAGATACCCCTAATATATTTTCATACTATTGATAAATCTATTGACTGTATTTATTGTTTGGAGTACCTAAAGAATGTTTTCAAGATGGAGGAAATCATGTCGTT
>JAUYSF010000154.1 GCA_030696435.1 Desulfoprunum sp.
CCGGCAAGGGCGGCATGTATCTTCTCAAGGGCTTTTTCTTTTGAGTCACGCCCGTCAGGCTGGAGAGACGGGGAAAACCAGTAGGGGGGCTGGCCGATAATCTGGTCTCTTGAACACTGAAACATCTGCAGTGTCCTGGTATTGCAATCGACAAAAATGTCCTCCTTCAAGAGAAATATGGCGTCGTTTGCATTCTCAAAAAGGGTCCTGAATTTTGTTTCGCTTTCCAGCAGTGCCTCACGAGCCCTGTCTGCCAGGATCGCCAGTGATAAATAGTTAGCCAGGCCTGCCAGCAGTTCCTCTTCGATGGAAGTTATGGCCTGTTTGCTGAAGAGCGCAATTACACCAATCGGTGTGCCTTCCTCGGAGAAAAGCCTGAACCCCGCGAAGGAAACCAATCCGAGGGTCTGCGCCCAATCATGGTCATGAACCCAGGGATCGTTGGTGACATCGTTGGTGACAAACCGGGTATCCTCTCCGGAGGCGACACGGCCTATCTTGTAGCAGCCAAAAGGGACTCTCTGATGCTTGCCGTCAATATGGCTGTAACGACCTGAACTGGCCACAAGGTGGAGGCAACGGGTTTTGTCGCGGCAGACATCCGGCCCCTCCTTGGGCTGGGCATGAATACAGCCCTTCTCGCAAAGATCACCCTCTCCTGTCAGCCAGATTCTGGCAAAATCGGCACCGAAGATCGCCACTATTTCCTCAGTGATGAGTTTTTGTTTTTCGCTGAGACGCAGCACATCGCTGAGGCGTTCTTTGAGAAAACCTAACCTTGTGACCTGCTCTTCCGTGTGTTTGCGTTCGGTGATATCGTGGACACTGGTACGTAAACCAAGAAAGTCGCCATGTGCAGCATAAATAGGTTGATAGGAGATGGCCGCCCAGCGGAGAGACCCATCTTTATGCCGGACACGGAAGGGGATATCGTTGCCGGAAAGTCGTTCTTTGAGGCCTTTTTCGTGAAGGGAGAGCACCAATGCCTTATCTTCAAGGAGAAGTACTTGGGCAAGAGGATATGGCCGGCGCAACCATTCCTCCGGGGAATAGCCTGTGAACTTTTCTACAGCGGGGTTTACCCAGAGCAGGGAGCCGTCCGGCGCGATCCAGCTTTCCCAATCATAGGTGTAATCTGCAATGGCCTGGAATTCTTCCTCCGCCTGCTTGCGCTCCGCCAGGGTCTTTTCCAGCTCCACTACCTTTTCCTCGAGCTTGGTTGCCACAACCTCACTGTATCGTTTCAGGTATTCAGCGTCTTGCAGGATCAGTTCGGTTGGGTATTGACTGTTTTGTTTTGCCTTTTCAAGGATGTCTTTGATTTGTTCCCATAATTCGATGGGATCCATGGGCTTGAAAAGGTAGTCGTTTGCGCCAAGCGACATCGCCAGCCGGACATCCTGATCTCCCTTGTAAGTAGCGGAATAGAATACAAACGGTATCGCACGTAGCTCCGGTTCTTGTTTGATCGCCCGGAGAAACTTGAAACCATCCATTACGGGCATGAGGGCATCCGAGATAATCAAATCCGGTGGAGAGCTTTTCGCAATCATGAGACCGTCCTCTCCGTTCTCGGCTTCAATCGCCTTATGGCCGTTATGTTCCACCATATAGCGAAGCAGCTGTCTGTCGTCGTGGTTGTCGTCAACGATGAGTATTCTCATAATGACTTTCTCCAAACTCACACTTTAACCATTTCTACTCCCACAGCGGCTCCGTCAATGACAGTAGTGGCCTTTTTATTTTATCATTTTTCCCAGAAGCTTATGAATCTGCTCCACGATCGTTATCGGGTCGATCGGCTTTTCAAAATAGCCGTTGCAGCCTGCCGCAAGGATTCGCTCCCGGTCGCCGCTCATGGCATAGGAGGTGATGGCGATTATCGGAATGCAGCCGTCGGCTTCGGATGATCGAATTCTTTTAGTGGTTTCCAGGCCGTCCATGCCGGGAAGATTGATGTCCATCAGGATGAAGAGCGGCTTTTTTTTAAGTGCAAGCTCGAAGCCTTCCTCACCTGATTCAGCGGCAATCACCGTATAACCGGCCCGCTGAAGAGCATAAGTCACGATCTTCAAGTTGTCTTTATTGTCTTCAATAACGAGTACGGTGCGCATTGGTCCCTCCGTTATATATCTGTAGGCACGCGCATGGTGAACCTGCTGCCTGCACCATAAGTGCTTGTAACAAGCATATCACCATGCAGAGTTTCCCGAAGTATTTTTTTGGTGAGATAAAGGCCGAGGCCTGTGCCCGGAACAACACTTTCCCCAGGTGTATGGAGACGGACGAACGGAGAGAATAATTTTCCGAGATCGTCCTCCCCGATACCGATGCCGGTATCCTCGACTGCGACAGTCATCATACATCCGTCTGCTGATAGTTCCGTAGAGACGCCGATCGAACCCTGATTCGTGAATTTCGTGGCATTGCTCAGCAGATTTAACAGACACTGCAGGAACCTGCGCCTGTCCGTATGAAAGACCTGACGGGGTGCCTGGACTATCAGCTCAAGTCCTTTCTTCTCGATATCTTTTTTGAAGGTTTCGACTGCTTCTATTACTACGTCGTGGACATCAAAGTCCTCGACGACCGAATCGATTTTGCCCGCTTCAATTTTAGAGACATCAATGACATCGTTTATCAGTGATAACAGATGCTTACCGGAACGAAGCACCGCCGCGAGATTTTCTTTCTGCTCCGCGTTCAGTGGACCTGCCCACTCGTTCAGCATGATGCTGGAGAATCCTATGATGGAGTTGAGCGGAGTGCGCAGTTCATGGCTCATTGAGGCGATGAACATGGACTTGAGCTGGTCAAGCTCCTTGAGCTTGGTATTGACATGCTCGAGTTGCGCCGTTTTTTCGTTCAGATCTTCCACGATGTTTATGAGAGCACTTTGGCTGTCGAGCAATTCAACACTCTTTTCCTCTAGTTCTGTGGTTCGCTGCAACACTCGCTGTTCCAGCTCTTGATTGAGAATGCGAATCTCCTCCTCGGCCCGCATACGTTCGGTGATATCCGTGAACATCCCAAAGGAACCCTGAAAATGATGCTCATCGTCGAAGATGGGGGTCGCAGAAACCAGGGACCAAACCGTCTCCCCGTCTTTACGTCGCAAACGGCGTTCGTAATGCTCCGCCAGGCCCCGGCGACGGTTCTCCATTTTTTCCAGATGATCGGCGACGTCCTCCTCGAACATGAAGTCGCTTAACGACCGGCCTATCATCGCTTCGGTGGATTCGCCAAGCATTTTGGCCAGCTGGGCGTTGACGAAGGTGGTCAAGTGATCCTGCCCGAGCACCCATATCCCCTCGGTGGCCGTGTTCACGATGCGCCTGTATTGAGCTTCGCTTTCCTGCAAGTCGCGACGGGACAACAGGCTGGCCAGTCCATCGGCCAGGCGCCTGCCGATTTCGCTCAGCAGCCTCTCTTCGTCGGGTGTCCAGACCCTTGCGTAAGAGCACTGATGTACCCCGAATTGCCAGGGCTTGCCCACTTTTGGAAAAATGGCAATCGACATGAACGAGCGGAAGCCGAACTGCTGAGCGATATCTTCCGGCAGCGGATGTTCCGTTTCCGGGCCGAACTTCACCGGACGGTCGAAGGCAAGCAGTTCACGTAGCGTCCGCGCGACATCAGCATCCATCGGCATATCGATCCCCAGAGAACGGGCACCAGGATATTCAGGCCTGGTACGCTCCATCGGCACGCGCCAAGTGGCTGCCTCCGGATCGCAGGGATACATGAGGAACGCCCGGTCGCAATTGAAACTCGAAATCACGGCTTCGAGAACATCGTTCATCATCTGTTCAAGATCGCCGGCTCCCTGTATGGCCCGGTTGACCCGATCCATGCTCTCGAAAAAATGCATATTGGTCAGGCGCTCCCCCTCGGCCCACCGGCGCTCGGTGATGTCGACAAAAGAAACGATAACCTGCGCTATTTCTCCGGTTTCGCGGTATTCCGGCTCGGCATTGACCAGTACCCAGATGACCTCGTCGCGGTCCGGACGGCTGATGCCGGCCAGGTAGTCCCGCAGAGGCGTCTGCATGGCAAGCACCCGACTGACCGGATACTCGGCAACCGGCATGACTGAACCGTCTCCCCGCAGAAAATGCCAGTCCGGATCGATTAAAGCCTTGCCGAGAAGTTGGTCGGCAGAAAGTCCGAGCAGTTTCTGGGCCAAAGGATTGCCGCTCAGGAAAAGGCCTTGTCCGTCATGCAGCACGATGGCGGTCTGGACATTGTCGATGAGCGAGCGGAACTTTTTCTCGCTGACGCGCAATTCGGCGGTACGTTCCGCAACCGTTGCCTCCAGCGTATCCTGGGATTGCCGGAGCGACTCTTCCGTCTGCATAAGGTCTCTGAAAATGAGCTCAAAGGGGTCCTTGAGTCCGGTGACGAGTATTGCCCGATAGATGAGGTAGAAGGCCGCCAGCTTGGCAAAGTGGCCGATCAGGTTGGCAAAGCCATAGACACTCACATACGCTGTGAATGATAGTTCGGAGATGACGGTGCTGGCTATCGAAAAGGCGATGAGCCAGAAGGTCCTGTCGCTGAAATGTCTGCGCTGCCGGAAAAAAAGATATAACATGGCCAACAGAAGAGCAGAAATCAGGTATTCACTGTTGATCTTGAAGGCGGTGAGCCCCACCCCTTCGATGAAACAGTCCGGGAAATTGCAGGAGTAGATCATCGCTGTAAGCACAACGATCGCCGCGGCATATCCTGCGAAGACGACATGATCGTCGATCTGGTGCTCCAATAAAAGAAGTGCTCCAACGAGGGTGACAGCCTGGAGATAGCGCGCAGCTATCCACAACTGGGTAGGCAGATTCGCGTCAAAGCCCGGGAAGACATTCATTCCTTTGTAAGAAAGGGTATGGAGCAGGTCGAGCAGGGCGATGAAACCATAGCCAATGCCGAGCAGCCGGAGAAAGGTGTTGGCCAGGTATTGACTGGTGTTCCAGGTGAGGATGAACAGGGTGAAACCGATAGCAATGGTGGTGATCTCTATAAGGCCATGGAAGAGGAGATAGCTGTAACGGCTGCAAAGATACAGCCCCAAAGCAATGGACATGATGCCGCCGATATTGGAGAGTATTTCAAACCTGTTATTGTCGGCCATCGCCATCTCCCTTTTCTCCGGAGCTGCGTTCCAGCTCCCTGATGCACTCCTTCAATTCCACCATCCTTAGCTCCCGACCGACAAATAGCTTGTTCATCTTATCGAGTTCCGCATTCTTTTGTTCCAGTTCGGCCGTCCTCTGCTTCACTCGCTGTTCCAGCTCTGCATTAAGTCGGTTAAGCTCCTCCTCAGCGCGCTTGCGGTCGGTGATGTCACGGGAAACGGTCATCACGCTTACCACTCGTCCTTCGCGGTCAACCTCCGGAAAAGCGTAAATATTATACCAGTGATCAATGTTGCCTTTTTTGGGCCATATGATGTCAACGGCCTCGACAAGACCACTGTCGAGCACCCTGCAAAGTAAATTCTGAAGAACTGCGGCACTAGCAGCGGGTAACGGCGAGCGTTGTAGAGGGGCAGTGGCAATTAATTCATGATGAGAAATCTGAGCCACCTTGAGGTACGTTGGATTGACATAGGTGCGTCGGCAGTCACGATCGTAGCGCGCGATAATATCCGGCGAATTCTCGATCAGGGTGCGAAACACTTGTTGGGCTTCATAGAGCGTATCCTTGGTGTGTCTATGTTCGGTGCGGGTCCGTAGGACCATGATGCCGAATGCCAGATCCTCCGCCAGTCTTTCCAGAAGATGTATTTCATCGGTTGTGAAGGCATTTGGCTCCATGGAATAGATGGTGAGAGCACCGAATGCTTTGGCGCTCTCATCCTTGAGGGGCAGGGCGAGATTAGAGCGATAGCCACGAAGCAGAGCATTCTCCCGCCAGGGGGCCGCTTGGGGGTCAGTGACGAAATCCTGAATACAGGTGCTTTCTCCACTCCGGATGGCTGTACCGGTGGGACCGCGTCCACGTTCCGTGTCGGTCCAGGTAATGTTGGCATCTGCAAGATACCCAACCTCATTCCCCGCCCAGGCTACAGGACGCACGGTTTTGGCATCGTCATATTCAGCATATCCTGCCCATGCCATGCAGTATCCAGCCTCGTCGCAAATGATACGGCAGATGTCGTTGAGCAGGGTTTTCTCGTCTTCAGACCGGATGAGAACTTGGTTACAGTTGGTGATAGCTCGTAGTTCGCGATTCAAACGGCGCAGCGAGTCTTCTGCAAGTTTGCGGGCTGTGATGTCTTGGGCAAGTACCGCAACGCCAATGATCTGTTCTTTTTTAGTTTTGATGGGACTGTGCGATACGTGAAAATAGTGCCGCGTCCGGAGCTCTTCTCCCGAATAGGCCTCCTCCACGAGTTGCTCCCCGGTCAATGTCCGATCAATATTGCGCTTGGCAATTTCTCGGTCCTCCGGCACGGTCATATACTCCAACAGACTTTGACCCTGCTCGATTTCCGCTCCATAGAGTGCTTTTATTGCAGCGGCATGCCCCAGATTAAAACTGGTGTAACGGTATTGCCTGTCTACAGAGAAGATGAGCGCATTGGCGCTGTCAATGATGCTGCGCAAAGTTGAATACTGTTCCCTCAGCTTTTCTTCAGCAGCTTTTTTTTGAGTCAACTCTTTTTTCAAGGTCACCATCCATAGAACTGCAATCAGGATCAATATGAGCAAAGCAAATATAGCTGCAGTTAAAATCATATTGGTGATCTGCTCTCGAGAATAAAAAAGGGCCTCTTTCGGTTTCCAGTTGTCGAGAATTTTCTGGTAGGTGCCGTCTGCTTTAATGATCCGCAGGGCAGTATTTATTTCGGTAAGCAGGTCTGAATTTCCTTTTTTTACCGCAATTGA
>JAUYSF010000442.1 GCA_030696435.1 Desulfoprunum sp.
CAAAGTCATGTCATAATCTCTTTTAAGAGCTTGTCCGTAGATGATACTTTGAGCGGAAAACGGAGGCCTGGTTAAGAACTTTTCAGGCCTCCGGTTGCTGGTGACTAAAACTCGAAGCTGGCAGTGAGGCCGACCATGGTCTCGTCGTCAATGCCGGCGATGTCTTCGGCGTCGCTGGTCAGTGGATGGGAGACGGTTATGGCGGGGGTAAGGGTCACGGTATTGGCCACCACCCAGTCGATCGAAGCATTCAGTTCGGCGTTGTGGAAGTTGCTGTACTCTTCGCTCACCGAATAGTTTTCAATATTATTCATAGTGCTAGTGCGGTTGAGGTTATTCCAATTCTGAAAAATGGAATTATCCTCAGCCGCCTGATTAATTTCCCTTGATCCTAATCAGAAAACATCGCATTTCGCAAGTCTTTTGCTGCATTATTCAGCCCATAGCAGAGCTCAGAGGGCAAAGGAGGCGGGGGTATTGCAGTCTGTTTCAGCAGCTGCAACCAGTTGGTGTTTTGCCCGTGATCCTGCTAAGCCACCGACCGATGATCAGGGCGGCGCAGCCGCAGCCGTCATCCGGATTGACATAGATGGCCTGCACCGGGCAGTTTTTGGCGCAGGCCCCGCATTCCATGCAGCCGTCAGGGTCACGTATCTCGGCCTTTTTGTCCTGCAGGGCAAAGATCCGGTGCGGACAAACGGTGACGCACATGCCGCAGCCCGTGCAGGACTCGCGATCGAGTTTGAGGATGGCTGCGCCGTCGATATATCTGAAGTCTTTCATCTGTCTGGTCTCCTTCTTAGAAAAATGGCCCGGCTACCCAGCAGAGAAGGGCCAGGCCGGCAGCCCCAACCTGCAGCGGCAATCCCCTGCGCATCTCATGACCGACCCCCGAGAGTGAGGTGAAGGGCGTGGAGCCGGTAAAATTCATAGCCAGATAGGATGCCGTGCTGATGGCCCAGAGGAAAAGGCCAAAACCGGCCAGGCGGCCTACTTCTGAGCTGAACAGGGCATAGGCGACAAGGCCGGCAATCAGGCCGGTCTGTATGCCTTTGAGCCAAAACTGCCGACCGGGAATCCATGGCAGCAGCAGCGGCGTGACTATTGCCCCGGCAATGACCGCCAGGACAGAGGTTGAGGCAGCGGCAAGGCCTCTTTGCCAGGCATCCTCAAAGGAATAGATTTCGGGACCTAGGCCCGAGAGCACAAAGATGGTCATGACGGCGATGAGAAGGGGCTTCCAAAGCAGGCAGATTTCCACCGGCACCAGTACTGCTCGTTCGCTCAGGCGGAAGGTGACGGTACGCATGGCCTCGTCTGCGATCTTTCCGTTTTGTAAAAATTTCGGGATGTCCCTTGCCAGTACCGGTCCGAATATGCCTCTGAATCCGCATGATTTTTTCAGATCAAGAGCGGCAACACCCACAGCGCCGAGTTGCGGCAGGATGACCTCACGGTGGGTGACTATCTTGTCCAACTGGGCGTTTTTCACCTGATACGCGACTTCTGCCGTGGAAAAGGTGCCCTTACCGGCGGCGCACCAGATATTGATGCCCCGGGTGTCCACTACCAGGATCCAGGCCTCGATACCTGACAGCTCTTGGCGCAGGGCGTCAAAACTCAGTTTGTAGTTGGCCGTAACAAAGACCGGTGATTCGCTGCCGGGGCTGCCGACGCAATAGAGGCCGGGAATGAGTTTGTAATTGTTGCGCAAAAAACCGCTTCTGGCGCCGATTGTGCCGAGTCGGTCCCGCCGGGACAGGCTTGTTGCCACTCGGGGGACGGGGCCGACAGCTGTGTCGGTGAAGCCTGTGACATAGGGTTCGAGGAGGTAGCCCGGACGTTCATGGACCCCGGACCGGGGCTCTGTCTTGGGGCCTCAGCAGGGTGCCGTATCATTACTCTCCGCGGGTGGTGTTGTGATTGGCCCGGTTGCAGAAAGTGGGGGGAAGGGCTGCAGGCTGAATCCCTGCTGGAGTTGCTGTCCGTTCATATTTGTTCCAGTTTGATTTCCGGTAGTAAGGCGGAAATGGCCGTTGCCAGTGCCGCCAGTTGTACTTTGTCAACACAATAACAGGTCTTGGGGCCTTCCACCTCACCGATGATCAGCCCCGCCTCTTTCAATACCTTCAGATGTTGGCTAACCGTGGACTGGGCGAGTGGCAATATCTCGACAATCCGGCCGCAGATGCAGCGATCCTCACGCAGGAGCTGGTGGAGGATATTGATGCGGACCGGATGGCCGAGGGCCTTGCAGAGTGCGGCAAGTCGGTCAATGGTCGGCTGGTTTTCTGGTGTGGTCATGTGTGGGATTCCGGTTGAGATGATCATTAATCGTTAAATTACGATAAGCGATACGATAGGGCTTGTCAAGCAACTTGTAATTCCATTTTTAAATCAAGATGAAAACGTGAAGGCAAGCGAGCAGCGACGAGACAGCACGGTGAATACGGCGAGGAGCCGCGCAGCGAAGCCGACGAAGTTATCGGTTGATTTGGAAATGGAATAAGTGCGTCGGGTTGCGGTTGGTCCTGGCAGCCCGGCAGGGAATGGGTTTCTCTAATCATCAAACAGCTCGTTTCAGGTCTCAAAGCCCAGCCCAAAGCTGCATATCAAAGTTGATGGCGTCGTAAAAAGCCCGATCTCCTTCGTTGTAGGTTTTTGGCAGGCTCTCGACATACTCTATGTATTGTCGAGAACCTGCCAAAAACACTACGCCTTGGATATCGAACTTTTTATCTAGCCATCTATGATCTTCGTGGCGGCTTTTTACGAGTTTATCAAAGTTTACTTTTTGGAGAATATCCCCTATAATTGAGCCGCGCTGTCAGAGTGAAGGATCAGGCCTAAAAATCAAAATATCCTCTATTTCTTAAATCCTATGAAAATTAGAAAAGCAGTTTTTCCGGTGGCGGGACTTGGAACCCGATTTTTACCTGCAACAAAAGCCATGCCTAAAGAGATGTTGCCGGTGGTTGACAAACCGCTGATTCAGTACGCCGTCGAAGAGGCACTGGCCTCGGGAATCGAGCAGATAATCTTTGTCACGGGTAGCGGTAAGAGCGCCCTGGAAGACCATTTTGATCGGTCCTTTCAGCTTGAAGAGACCCTCAAACAGCGAGGCAAAAAGGAGCTGCTGCAGGTCATCGAATCGATTGTGCCCAATTCCGGCACCATCATCTATACCCGCCAGAGCGAGCCGCTCGGACTCGGGCATGCCATCTGGTGCGCCAGGGATATCGTCGGAGATGAACCCTTTGCCGTCCTTTTGGCCGACGACCTGATTCAGAGTGATGTGCCGGTGCTCTACCAGATGGTGCAGGAATTCGACCGCCTTCGGGCCTCCATGGTGGCGGTGATCGAGGTGCCTTGGGAAGAGACCTCGAAATACGGTATTCTGGAGACCGAAGAGCCGGTTAACGGCATGATTCGGGTACGTCGGATGGTGGAGAAACCGCCGGCGGATCAGGCCCCGTCGAACATGGCGGTCATTGGTCGCTATATTCTGACCCCGCAGATTTTTGATATCCTCGGCGGTCACCGCAAGGGCGCGGGTGGCGAAATCCAGCTCACCGACGCCATGTCACAGCTGCTGAACACCCAGCCCATCTTCGGCTTTAAATTCAACGGCAAGCGCTTTGATTGCGGTGACAAGGCCGGCTTCCAGATGGCCAATCTGGCCTTCTCTCTGGAACGTCCGGAAATGCGGGATACCCTGCATGCCTACATTAAAAGCATTGTCGAGGAAAAAAACAGTGAGAGTCTCGTCGGAGAATGAGTTGTTTGTCCGATAAAGCAAGAAAAACTGCAGGGAAGGTACATGAAAAAGGCATTAATTACCGGAATAACCGGCCAGGACGGCGCGTATTTGGCCGAACTGTTATTAGAAAAAGGCTACGAGGTGCATGGGGTCAAACGCCGCGCATCCATGTTCAACACCGCCCGTATCGATCATCTCTATCAGGATCCGCATGAGGGCAACCGGAGATTTATCCTGCACCACGGCGACCTGACCGATTCATCGAGCCTGATCCACATTATCGAAAAGGTCAAACCCGATGAGATATACAATCTCGCGGCCCAATCCCATGTGGCAGTATCCTTTGAAGAGCCGGAGTATACCGCCAACTCCGATGCGCTGGGTACCCTGCGCTTGCTTGAGGCGGTCCGTATTCTCGGTCTGACCCAGACCACCAGATTCTATCAGGCCTCGACCTCGGAGCTGTTTGGCAAGGTGCAGGAAACCCCCCAGAAGGAGACGACGCCATTCTATCCCCGTTCTCCGTATGCGGTTGCCAAGATGTACGCCTACTGGATCGTGGTGAACTACCGTGAGGCCTATGGCATCTATGCCTGCAACGGCATCCTGTTCAATCATGAATCGCCCCTGCGCGGCGAGACCTTTGTCACCAGGAAGATCACCAGGGCTTTGGCGCGGATCTTTCTCGGTTTCCAGGATTGCCTGTATCTGGGCAATATGAATGCCAAAAGAGACTGGGGGCATGCCCGGGATTATGTCGAGATGCAGTGGCTCATGCTCCAACAGGCCGCACCTGATGATTTTGTTATCGCCACCGGTGTGCAGCACTCCGTGCGTGATTTTGTCAATGCGGCGGCCGCTGAGCTCGGCATGACCCTGCGCTGGGAAGGGGAAGGAGTTGAGGAGAAGGGCATAGTCGCCAGTTTGCCACCGTATTTCAAGGGCGAGAAGTTGCGGGTGGGGGCCGAGGTGGTCCGGGTTGATCCTCGTTATTTCCGGCCGACCGAGGTTGAAACTTTATTGGGCGATCCCAGCAAGGCAAAAGAGAAATTGGGCTGGGTGCCGAAGACCACCTTCTCCGAACTCGTGGCCGAGATGATGCGCACCGACCTCGAAGAGGCCAAACGCGATGAGCTCTGCCGCAATGAAGGGTATGTGGTCCTGAATCATCATGAGTAATTCCAAATCCAAAGCAAGCTTCATTGTCGGCTACGCTGTGCGGTTCCTTGCAGTACGTCTATGTATGGTCTCGTCGCTGCTCGCGTGCCTTCGCGTTCGCATCTTGAATAATAACGGGCGATTAGATATAAGGCAATTGGGTCTGGGGCGGTAGATATGACTGACATGTGTGCGCAACCTTCTCCTGTCACCGGCCTGTTGCCGGTCTCTGCCCGTATCTATGTGGCGGGGCATCGCGGCATGGTCGGAGCGGCCATTGTCAATAAACTCAATGCCCTCGGCTTTACAGATATCATCACCCGCAGCCATGCTGAGCTGGATCTTACCAGCCAGCCGGCAGTGCGGGATTTCTTCCGGAATGAGCGGCTTGACCAGGTAGTTCTGGCTGCGGCCAAGGTCGGCGGTATCCACGCCAACAACACCTATCCCGCCGATTTTATCTACCTTAATTTGATGATCCAGGCCAATGTGATCCACGAGGCCTACCGTGCGGGGGTGGAGCGCCTGCTCTTTCTCGGCAGCAGCTGTATCTATCCGAAATTCGCCCCGCAGCCGATGCGGGAGGAACATCTCCTTACCGGTATCCTTGAGCCGACCAACGAGCCCTATGCCATTGCCAAGATCGCCGGGATCAAGATGTGCGAATCTTATAATCGTCAATACGGCACCAGCTACCGTTCGGTGATGCCGACCAATCTCTATGGACCGGGGGATAATTATCATTTAGAGAACAGCCATGTCATTCCGGCCATGATCCGCAAATACCATCTGGCCCAACTGGCTGTTGCAGGGCATATTGCCGCAATCCAAGACGATGAGCGGCGATACGGCATAATTCCTCAGGACATCAAGGAGGCCATCGGCCTGGCCGCCGACTCCTCGTGTCTGGTGCACCGCTCTCCTCGGGTGGTCCTCTGGGGCAGCGGTTCCCCACGTCGGGAGTTTCTGCATGTCGATGATATGGCCTCGGCCTGTGTCCACGTCATGGGCCTCGACCAGGCAGTGTTTTCTCCTCCCGCCCCTTCTTTCCTCAATATCGGCTGCGGCAGCGATATCACCATCCGTGAGGCCGCAGAGCTGATCGCAGGTCTTGTCGGTTTTCAGGGTGAGACGGTCTTTAATCCCGCTCAGCCGGACGGCACGCCGCGCAAACTCTTGTCCACCACCCGCATAAACGATCTGGGCTGGCGGCCGGCATTCACTCTGGAAGCGGGATTAGCCGACGCCTATCGCTGGTATGCTCGCCGGATGTAATCCCAATTCGCAGCAGCAGATACGGCGTAGTGCGATTTTCAATCGTCGAAGGGAATTCCCGAAGATATTCACACCCCATTTTTTCATAGAACCCTCGTGCGTGAGGATCCGCCAGGATATGCAATTGGCTGATTCCCTGAGCGCTGCATCTCCCTCGAAGATCATCAAACATCCTTGTTCCGACTCCTATCCCTCAATCTGTCGCCTGAACGTCTTGATCATATCGTCCCGGATGGCCTGATGGTCGAGGTGGAAGATGTCGCCCGGAAAGAGCAGCTCGGCCACCCCTGAGTCAA
>JAUYSF010000046.1 GCA_030696435.1 Desulfoprunum sp.
ACCGATCAGCAGGGAGATCTGGAGATCAGAATTGACCGGCAAGGATGGCACTATGTCAAACCGTAGACATTACACCCTCTTTGCTGCCGCATATGTACTGACAATCTATTCGACCTCGGGTTGGATGCGCCATCTGTCGACCCTGGCCCGTCAGATCGTCGGCGAAAAACTGGGCGTCCTCGTGACACTGGGCCTCATCCTCGTTCTGGCCGCAGTCCTGCTGATTTTTCGGCATGTCCTCCGTCGACGGCATATCCTGCCACTCCTTCCTGTACTCCTGAGCTATGGCTTGGTTCTGTGGTGGCTATCGATCCCTGAAGAGCGCTTTCATCTTCTCCAATATGGCCTCTTGTGTGTCTTGTGCGACAAAGCACTGCCGGATCGCCTCCAGGGACTGCCACGACATGGACTGGTAATCCTACTGGTGACCCTGGCCGGCATCGGTGACGAACTGATCCAGTGGCTCAGGCCTAACAGAGTCGGAGATATTCGGGATGTGTTGACCAATTCTATCGCAGCCGTGCTTGCTCAGGCTTTAATTGCCATTTTAAACGGTGGTCACAGAGGCACTGGTCGCAGGAATACCCCAGACGAGTAGACAACCGACACCTAAACAGTCTGATTTCCCTCTCTCTTTCCGGCCTCTGGTATACTGTGGGGAATCCAGGGGCGTTCTGCTGTTATACTGGTCCGAAAAATACACCACCTTACCTTTTGTTTTCTTGCCGTCCGATGTATGCTTAAAAAGGTTCCAGCATTCGCCAGCCACTCTACAAATCCGCGCCGTTCAAACAGCAAGAGCATGGAGGTCGGGATTGCATGATGAGCAAAGTGAGACATCCTCCAAAACCCCGCATCGCCGCTCTCCTTGCCTTCTGCATAGTAGTGTCTCTTTTCATCGGTCTCGAATATCTGGAGCGCCAGCGATACCTCTCCCTTCATACCAGAACAATCAACAGACTGAGCCGGTTGTCGATAATGGACCGGGAATTTCACCTCACGACCTTGAACATATTTTTGAACCGTTCTATGCTAAAAACAACGGGTTTGAGCAGAACCGGACTCGGTTTTACCGTGGTCTGGAATACGGTCTACGATCACCGAGGGAGGCTTACCGTCGAGAGCTGCGAAAAATATATTCCCGGAGGGATTGTGCTCGACCGACAATATGCTGTATAAATATTTGATACCTTTTCCTAAGTGATATTGACCTCTATTCTCGACGAGATAGGAAACAATCAAAATCGCAGAACAAATACAGGCACAATGGTAAGAGTTACCAAGACTGCCTGAAACAGTTCGCCTACACATGACGTGGTGTTTACATGGATATTGACAGACAAAAGCAGCGCAAGGTAATTGCCCATACCAACCACCTCCTGCATAACACTGAAAATAAACGACTGCTGCTCCGTTTTCAGCGGGGAGTTGTTGATCTCGAAAACAACCGCTTCATGGTTCTGCAGAATCGAGAGTTCGTTGACAAACTCATGGACTACCTGTTCACCCTCTACAAGAAAGGCCACGAAGGGAATATTATCAAGGTCCTCGAAAAGATAGGGCTCTGCGCCTGCAGTGCCGACAGGTTGCACCGGGAACGGGCAGTCTTCATCCTCTCCGTCTTTACAGAAAAAATCTCGCAGGAGAAGGAAAGTGCCGAATTCCTTGAGGCGGTTTCCCGTCTTCTGGTCAACTGGCTGAAGATCGAGACCGAATTCCTTGAGGGGTTTGAATTTGTCTGCACCCAACTCCAGAAGATACTGCAGAGGATGCTCAATATGGGCCTCTGGTACCAGGCCGAAAACCTGATCATCGTCCTCTTCCAAATCCAGACGGGGATTATCCAGAAAAATAATCTCATCCGGCAGATGATAACCAAGGTCCATTCCGGACTTGCCGACGAACCCTTTCTTCGAAACCTCGTCAATGTCTATCTCGACAAGCAGGAAGACCGGCGCGACATCGCCGAGTGCCTACTTAGGCATTTCGGCAGTAAGGCCGGCATTGTTCTCGTCCAGGCCCTGATAGAGTGCCAGGACCGGGAAAAGCGCTTCGCTCTCATCGAGCTCATCCCGACTACCGGCAGGGCAATCATCCCGGTCCTTGACCGCTGCCTGGAACAAAACCCGCCCTGGTATGTGATCAGAAATATCATTATCATCATCTCGCGCATGGATGACCCCACGCTCTATGCCATGGTCAGACCCTATCTTGTCCATAAAGATATCAGGGTGCAACAGCAGGTCCTGAATTGTATCGGCAAGATGGGCGGTAATCAGATGCGCGAGCGGCTCATCGAGGCGCTCACCTATATCAATGATGAGCTGAAACAACAGGTAGTCATCCAGCTGGGAAACATGGGCGGCAAGGATGTCGGCGACGCTCTCTGCACCCTCTTGGAGAAACGTAACGAATTTGCCCTCCATATCCAGGATGAACTGCTTCTGGCCATCTGTACCAAGATCAAATTCGCCCCCTCGGAACAGGCGATTGAGGCCATAAAAAAGCTTCTCGCCGAGCGCACCCAGCGTTTCGGCGAAGGGGACAGAATTCTGCAGGCGGCACAGGACGCCATGCTGAGCCTGGAGCTGAAAAACACGGAGATAAAAGTGCCAGGATCCCTGCCTCCTGCTGCTCCCGCTCCACCTCAAACTGATGCTGACTTTGACACCCTCCTCACGGACAGTCTCTTTGCCACGAAGGAGGAACTGACGGCCAGCCCTGTAGCCATGAAAGCTCCGGCGAAAGAAGAAAAAAAGGTTGTCGCCGAAAAATCGAACCGCCTGAGTAAAGCCGATATCGTCAGAGAAGCGGAAAAAAACCTGACCGATCCCACTACCGCCAATCATTTTACCATCTGGGCTGAACTCTATGAGGAGATGACCACCGAAGAGTTTACCGCCTTCCATGCAGCATTGAGCCACAAGACATATCAGCCGAATGATATGATCGTCGAAAGCGGTGACCTGCAAGCACCGCTCTTCTTCCTTGATCGCGGCACCGTCAATCTGATCAGATTACAGGAAAGAGAAGAGATCTACCTGAGTGCCTTCGGTGCAGGGGATGTTATCGGTAGTGATATCTTTCTCACAGGTGATGCCTGGAATATCTCCCTGTTTGCCAGGGAGGAGGTGTTCGCCCATATTTTCGATCTGGAAAATCTCCTCAAACTCCAGGTTGATTATCCGCATCTTGCCGAAAAACTCTTCGCCTTCTGCTCCAACTATGACGTCCTGCCGGCTCTGCTCAGGGTCCTGGATAAGCCGGATTCCAACGGAACCCAAACCGCCCGCATTCTTCGGGAAGGCATGCCCAAGAAAACGGCAAAAGATGGGCTACTGCTCGGCAGCGTGTTGAAAAAAATGAAAGGCGGGCTGTGTTTCACTCTGCCCGTCGATGCCGGTGAAAAGATTGATACCCTGCTGGAGAATCAGCTCCGTCTGGGCATTCGGATGTCGTCCGGGACCGTCCGTTCCCTGGCCGCAACGATAATAGGAACAAGGCGGACACTGGACCAGCCGGAAAAGGCCATTATCTTCGTTCGATTTTTTCAGCCCTTACACGAAACCCAGTACATATGTGAAAATATCGAATTCCCGGAATCGGTGTAAGCCTTCCTCTCACACCCCCTCACACACATCGACTCCCGTGGACTATTGAGTCAGAGTGAACATTCGCAGGAAGAAATATCCCAGCGAATATTCACTCTGAGAGCAGACCAGGGCGCTCGGAAAGGCCCAACCTGTATCGACAGTTATATATCGGTCTGCTCGTTGACGAGTTTGAATTTTTCCAACAGGTGGAAAACAAGCGAGAGAATCATGCCGACAACCGTCGCCAGGGCCATACCCTTGAGCTGGACATTGCCAAGTTTCACGGCTGTGCCGCTTATGCCGACGATGAGGACGATAGCGGTGAGCGAGAGGTTGATCGGTTTCGAGTAATCGACCTTGGCCTCAACCAGCATCCGGATACCCGAAGCGGCGATGACACCGAAAAGCAGAATGCTGACTCCGCCCATAACCGGGGTGGGAATCGACTGAATAACTGCCGACAGTTTGCCGACAAAGGCCAGAACGATGGAAATCGCCGCAGCGCCGCCGATAACCCAGACCGAATAGACCCTGGTGATGGCCATGACCCCGATATTCTCACCATAAGTAGTGGTGGGTACCGAGCCACAGAAGCCGGAAAGGACCGTCGAGATCCCATCACCCATCAGGGAACGGTGCAGGCCGGGATCTTTCACAAGATTTCTCTCGACAATGTTGCCGGTCACCACCAGATGGCCGATATGCTCGGAGATAACCACAAGGGATGCCGGGATGATAATCAGGATGGCATTGATATCAAACTTGGGGATATAGACCGTTGGAAAAGCCAGAATCGGGGCAGCCGAAATCCCGCCCAGATTCACAAGTCCGAGAGGAATCGCCACAAGATACCCTGCCGCTATGCCGACCAGCACAGGGATGATGGCCATAAAACGTCGAAAGAGCAGAGAGCCGAAGGCGACCACCAGTAAGGTCACGAGAGAGACAATGATGGCCTTCGGATTGTAGGCGCCAGCTGCATCCGGCATTATACCGGCCATACCGGTGGCGACCCCGGCAAGCTCAAGGCCGATGAGCATGACGATCGGCCCCATGGTGGCCGGGGGCAGAACAAAGTTGATCCAGCCGGAGCCAAACCGCCAGATGATCAACGCAACCAGGATAAAAACACAGCCCGAGGCAATGAAGCCACCCAGCGCAAAAGAGTAGTTACCGCCCCAGAGAGCCTGGTTGGTGCCGAGCACCACAAAGACCGGTGAGAGAAAGGCGAAGCTGGAGCCAAGAAAGGCCGGGGCCTTGCCCTTGCAGAGGAAGAGGTAGATAAGCGTACCGATACCGTTCATCAGAAGGACGATAGCGGGATCGATCTTAAAGAGGGTCGGAACCAGGACAGAGGCCCCGAACATTGCGAAAAGGTGCTGGAAGCTGAGGGGTATCCCCTGAAGCAGCGGCACCTTTTCTTCTACCTGAATCATCTTCTGCATCATAACCTTACTCTCCTTGAAGTTGTGCAAATCCCGTAGCCCTAACTCTTTATGGGATTATGAGATACGCAATTGCTGTCTGAAAAGCGCCGGCAGACCGGCGTCCCCCCGTCTCGCTGCCATAGAATCACCACTCCCGTACCATATCCAGGCTATCGTCAGCAACCTTTAGTTGCGAGAATATGGCGATATTCCGTCACTCCGAAATCGACCCGAGAACGACGATCAAGGCATCTCCCGCTCTCTCAGGAAACACCAGTGGTTTCATCATGTTGCTCATCCTCACCAGAGGCATTTTGCCCGACCGACCGAATCGGTTTTGGCGGTCTCTGCCGCCAGTATCCACCCTCCGTGAAGCCCTGCCAGCCCCAGCGCAACCAGCCCAGCAAGCTCAAGGCCAGCCACAGTGCCCAAATGAGCATAAGCAGACGATAGACAAGAACCGGCACACTGAGCACCCAGGCCGCAGGCAAGATTCCGGGACTGCGGTCCTGGTACCAGATCAGGGTATGTCCGTAGGAACCATTGCCGCCGATCTGCATTTCGGGGCTACCCAGCAAACCCTGCTCAACTGTGACAAAAAGGGCTATCAAGGCGCACAGAGTTGAAAATATCAGCAGCAGCTGTACAAGATTGAAGGCGAATCTCTTTTGCAATCCTGCCCCTTTTTCATGCCGCAGGCCGAGCAGAAAAAGCCAGAGCACCACCGTTGCGGCCACCGAGACGCTCACCTGACTCAGGCCAAGTCCCAGCAGAAACCACTGGAGACTGGACAGAGGCGTCATCCTGCTCCGTCCGAGAAAAAAGGCCAGAAGGAGTATTACCAGTATTTCGCCCCAAAAGAGCACGGCCGGCCCCAGACGGGGACCTCCGACCAGAAGAATCCAACGCGAATCCGGGACGTTCATCTGCGCTGTGAAGTTGACACTGCCGACAGCCAAATCAATCGCCGGAGTGGCAAGAGTCATCTTCAAGTCCTGATTAGTACGCCAGTTGACCGAGATCTGCTGTTTTCCCGGTACAACGGGAATCGTCATCCTGCCGCCCTCGATCTGTAGGGCAATCTCCTTACCGTTGATAGTGGTCTTCTGCAGCTCGATATCCGCAGGCAGGCTGATAGTGTGTCTGCCGCCTCGGCTTGAATCGAGGCTGAAATCCAGCTGAGCGGTGGATTCACGCATGCCGGGCTGAACGAGCAGGCGACTGTTGCTGATGGTCATGGTCGGCCCGGGGACCCCCTCAGGCCGAACGATTGCCAGGGTCAGCTTCTCTCCCTGCCGTGGCCGGTATTCCGGGTAGCGCAGGCCGGCGGAGTTTGTCTGACTGACATCGGGCAGGCCGGAGGCTTTGATGTGCCAGATCGGACTTACATCC
>JAUYSF010000106.1 GCA_030696435.1 Desulfoprunum sp.
ATGCTGAGGGCCAGCTTGGACCCTACGAAGCTTCTCTCATGGGCAATCCTATTGCCGATCCTGAAAGACCTCTGGAGGTTCTGCGCACAATCCACTCATTTGATCCATGTATTGCCTGCGCCGTCCACATGTTGGATCCGGAAGGTAAGGAAGTAGTGAAAGTGAAGGTACTGTAATTTACAGGTCACATGCACTCAATCACTCAATCTTTTCTTTCCGGCAAATGCCGTATGGAGGTATGAACAATGTATGAAAAACATTATTGCTGGAGCATACTGCTCCGGCTGTTCCATTGGATGTTTGCCCTCTCCATCATCATGCTTGTGGTGACCGGGTTTTACATCAATGGACCCTGGACGAACACCATGATAGAGGGCAGTGCATCCTGGCCCATGGCGTGGATGCGCTTTATGCACTTTGTGGCCGGCTATGTCTTCTCGGCGGCGGTGGCAATCCGGCTTTTCCTGTATATTTTCGGTAATGCACAGGAACGGATATGGGATGTCCTCCCCATTACAAAGCGTAACCTCGTCAACTTTTGGAAAACACTCTTACAATACAGCTACATCAGTGACGAACATGACGAGCGCCTAGGGCATAACGTCCTGGCCGGTCTAACCTATATCGTCACCGTATTTGCTGCAGTTTTCCAGATCATCAGTGGATTCTACATGCTCTTCCCAGAGGCTACTTTCTGGCAGGGCTGGGGCGTAACAATCTTCGGCAACCAGCAATGGTCTCGCTATATCCATCATCTCCTTATGTGGTGGTTCATGATTTTCGCTCTGATCCATGTATATCTCTGCATTTGGAACGATGTAAAAGGTCCGGAAGGGCTTATCTCCTCTATCTTCACTGGTGATAAGTTTAAACATAAAAAAGCCTGATCTTACCGGGGTCGAAATCCTCATCCGTGGCACTGTCCAGGGTGTAGGATTTCGACCCTTTGTGTACAACTTGGCCTCTCGTCTCGAGATCTCCGGCACCGTATCCAATACTGGTGACGGTGTGGTTATCATGGCCACTGCTCGAGAGGACAGGCTTTGTGCATTTTTGGAGGCCCTGGAAAAAGAGGCCCCGCCTCTCGCTCGAATCACCTCTATCGAAAAACGCCCGTTAACCTCTCAGATACAAACAGAGGCCTTCTCCATCCTGGCAAGCGTCGCCAGCAGCTCCTCAAAGACCGTAATCCCACCTGATATCTCCCTGTGCGATGACTGTCTTGCTGAATTGCTTGATCCAGAAAATCGACGTTTTCATTACCCTTTCATAAACTGCACGAACTGCGGACCGCGTTTTACCATCGTCGAAACTATCCCCTATGACCGACCGAAGACCTCCATGAAGGTCTTCCCGATGTGTGCCGACTGTGAAGCAGAGTACCGTAATCCCGGGGATAGGCGGTTCCACGCCCAACCCAACGCCTGTCCGGTCTGTGGTCCCCACCTCTCTTGGCATGATCGTCTCGGGATAATCCTGATCTGTGATGACCCAATCAAACAAGCCGCTCTGGCACTTGAAAAGGGAAATATCCTCGCCATTAGAGGTCTTGGGGGTTTTCATCTCGCTGTTGATGCCTGCTCATTTGTCGCCGTAGACCTGCTGCGCAGGCGAAAAGGAAGGCCAGATAAGCCGCTCGCGGTCATGATGCCAGATATCGATACAGTAAGACAATCCTTCACAATCTCTGGGGAAGAGGAAAGGCAACTGCTCTCACTTGAGCGCCCTATCGTCCTTCTCTCATCTCATACTCGCCAGCTGCTTGCCGATAATCTGGCGCCCGGCATCGGCGATATCGGTATCATGCTGCCCTATACACCGCTACATCACCTCCTCTTCCAGGCTCAAGGTTGTCCCCAAGCCCTGGTCATGACCTCCGGGAATGTCAGTAGTTCTCCCATCTGCACCGATAATGAAGATGCCCTGAACCGCCTGTCAACAATTGCCGATTTTTTCCTTCTCCATAACAGAGAGATCGTCACTCGCATTGATGACTCAGTAAGCCGTATTATCGCCGGACGTCCACGCCTGCTTCGGCGGGCCCGTGGCTATGTCCCTTCACCCGTCATGGTCCCTTGGAAACTTCCGCAGATTATCGGTTGCGGGGCCGGACTGAAGAGCACATTCTGCCTTGGCCGAGAACAATCCGCCTTCCTCAGCCAGCATATTGGAGATTTGTTTAATCTTGAGTCCTATGATTTTTATACCGAATCGGTTGAACATCTGAAACGGGTCTTCGAAATCACGCCCGAGGCCGTCGCCTGCGACTTACATCCTGATTATCTGAGCAGCCACTATGCAGCCGAGCTCGCCCTTCCCCTGTACCGGATTCAGCATCACCATGCCCACGCAGTTGCAGTGATGGCGGAACATGGTCTGTCCAGTCCAGTCCTAGCTGTTGTCATGGACGGCACAGGCTATGGCCCAGATGGCACGGTCTGGGGTGGAGAGATACTTCAAGTAGATCTGACTCGCTACACCCGTCTCGGCCATCTTTCCACCCTCCAATTACCCGGTGGAGATGCCGCTGCAACCGAGCCTTGGCGGATGGCAATGTCGGCACTCTATCGTACCTACGGTGAAGATGGTCTCAAAGAGAAGCGACTCCCCGATTCCCTCAAAGCGATCCCTTTGGAACGCCGCGAGATTATCAACTCAATGCTGGTAAATTCATTTAACACCCCGCTGACTTCAAGCTGTGGTCGGCTCTTTGATGCCGTCGCTGCCCTGCTCGGTGTGCGGCAAATAATTAGCTATGAAGGTCAGGCTGCCATGGAACTGGAGGCTCTCGCTAAAAAGACAGGGAGCATTGCCTGGGAATCCGCCCTCACACAACCACATTGTGGTACTTTTTCTCAGCAACTCAAGTATCGAGACGGAAAATGGGAGATTAGTTGCCCGGAATTTGTTAGAATGATCATTGATGCCATCGCCAAAGGCCAAAAACCTCCGGAACTGGCGCTCCAATTTCACCTTTCGCTTGTCCGCAGTATTGCTGAGCTCATTCGGCGATTATCCGCTCAGACCGACATCCACGATGTTGTTCTCAGCGGCGGTTGCATGCAGAACAGCCTGCTGCTCGAGGGTCTTATCTCAACGCTGAAACAATACAAACTGCAAGTATACACAGGGGAGAATATCCCAATCAACGATGGGGCCGTCTCTCTTGGTCAGACAATTATAGGAGGTTTGCAACATGTGTCTCGCAATTCCCATGAGGGTAACCAAGGTTGAAGGGAACCCCGACGATTTTACTACAAACCAGATCGCAACTGTCGACGCAGACGGCATCAGCAGGGAGATCCGCCTCGATGTGGTGGACCACTGGCCGGCAATCGGTGATTACGTTATCGTTCACGCCGGTTTCGCCATACATTCCCTGGTAGAGGAAGAAGCCTTGAAAAATCTCGCACTTCTGCGTGAGCTGGCAGAAAACATGCCGGCAGAACTGCTCTCCTGAGAAGAGGCCTCTGAATGAAATATCTTGATGAATATCGAGACAGCTCCCTAGCTAAATCCTTGGTCGCAGAACTGCAGAAGGCGGTAACCAAACCTTTGAGGATCATGGAGGTCTGCGGCTCTCATACCATGGCCATCTTCCGTAATGGCATCCGCAGTATTCTTCCCGAAGGCCTTGAGCTCATCTCCGGGCCGGGCTGCCCAGTATGTGTCACCTCTGCCCCGCATATGGACGCCTTTATTGCCATAGCGGATAAACCCGGGATACGGGTCACCATTTTCGGCGATCTCTTCCGAGTCCCCGGCAGCCACGGTTCTCTCGCCAACGCCAGTTCCCGGGGGGCCAAGATCGATATCGTTTACTCGTCCATGGATGCCCTGGAGATCGCCAAGAATCATCCGGAGGATCTGGTTGTTTTCCTTGGTGTAGGCTTTGAGACGACAACGCCCGGTATTGCCGCCACAATTTTAGCGGCAAAAACACAAAATATCAAAAACTTCATGGTGTTTTCTACCCAGAAGGTGATGCCTCCACCACTCATTGCCCTGTTGAATGACCCGGAACTCAAGATCAATGGCCTGCTCTGCCCCGGCCATGTCTCCTCGATCATCGGTGCCGGCGCTTATCAACCTCTGGCGGACAAATACCACCTTGCCTGCGTTGTAGCCGGATTTGAGACTGCCGACCTGCTCAAAGGCCTTATTTTTCTGGCTCGGCAAATAGGTCGGGGTGAAGCCAAGGTCGAAAATACCTACGAGCGGGTTGTCTCATGGGGAGGCAATCCACGGGCTATGAAAATGGTCGATGAGATATTTGAGCCCAGCGATATGGAATGGCGTGGTCTTGGGGTTATCCCCGGTAGTGGCCTGAAAATCAGAGAGAAATATGCTGACTTCGATGCCGAAGTACGTCTTAACATCACTCTACCCGAGGCCCACGAGGCTAAAGGTTGCATGTGCGGCAATATTTTAAAAGGAATCAATACTCCGCGGGAATGTCCACTTTTCAACAGCCGTTGTACGCCTACAAATCCCATAGGGCCCTGTATGGTTTCCAGTGAAGGGACCTGTGCCGCATTCCATAAATATGGCCTGGACATGTAGCCGAAAACCTTCTATTGTCGATCCGGCGAGCTTGGTGAGAGGTTATCCTCAGATCTTCGATCAGCAAGGCTTCGTGCCCAACGCAGTCGCCTATTATTAATCCAGTGTATCCTCTGACAGAGAAATCACATGTCTGAAAAAACCATTCTTCTCGATCACGGCAGCGGTGGACTGGCAAGCCAGGAACTCATCAGCAGTCTGTTTCTCAAACATCTTGACAACCCGATACTCCATGGCCTGGAAGACAGTGCTGTCCTTGATAATTATCCCGGCAGACTTGCTTTCACGACAGACAGCTATGTAGTTGATCCCATCTTCTTCCCCGGAGGAGACATTGGCAAACTGGCAGTGCACGGCACAATCAACGATCTGGCTATGCGCGGTGCCAGGCCTCTGTATTTGAGCCTGGCGATCATACTTGAAGAGGGTATGCCTCTTGATGATCTCGAGCGTATTGTCATCTCCATCAGCGAGGCCTGCAAAGAGAGCGGAGTACCAATCGTGACTGGCGATACGAAGGTTGTGCCTAAAGGGAAAGGAGACAAAATCTTCATCAATACCTCAGGTATTGGTATCGTCCCCGATGGCTTGGAGATTTCCTCACAGAATGCCCGGAAAGGTGATATCATAATCCTGTCCGGAACAATGGGTGATCATGGCATAACCATTATGACCCGTAGGGCGGGGATTGCTCTACAAGGCAAGCTTGAAAGTGATACTATGCCCCTGCACAAACTGGTACAAAGGCTTATCGATGACCTCCCCGGTAGTGTCCACACCCTCAGGGATCCCACCCGAGGTGGAGTGGCAACTACTCTCAATGAAATTGCCGCCAACAGCAAACTAAGCATTGAGTTGCGAGAAGAAGATTTGCCCATTCGTCCGCAGGTACGAGCAGCTTGCGAGCTTTTAGGGCTCGAACCGCTCTATCTTGCCAATGAAGGCAAGTGTCTGGTTGTAGTCAG
>JAUYSF010000128.1 GCA_030696435.1 Desulfoprunum sp.
GGCAGGTATTCGGTCAGGCCTTCGACGACCCCGAGAATTGCCGCCTGGCCGATGGTCATGGTCTGCTGATGCTGTGGGGCGGGCTTTGCCGGCTCAGTGTCTGCGGTATGGGCCGGAGAAGCCCAGAGTATGGCGAGGCAGGTCAGCAACAAGAAGATACGGTTTCCGGACGGCATGGTTTCTGAAACTCTATTGGAGGTGAACTGAAAATATATGAGTGATTATGTATAAATACCGCATTGTGTCGAGCCGGGAACCTACCATGAACCCTCCTCCAGGGCAAGGGACTTCTCGTGGCTGAGGATACAACAGATGCCTGTCTCTGCCCGGTATTTCATTTTCGGCCGACAGTCCGCTCCAGTCGTGCGAGGGCGATCCGGTAGCCGTAGAGAGCCCGGAAATAGTTGCCTTCGGACTGGCTGAGCAGGCTGCGCGAATCGAGTACATCAGTGGAGGTCGCTACCTGGTTTTGATATTGCAATTCGGTGATCCGCCAATTTTCTCCGGCCTGTTCCAGGCCCTGTCGGGCAGTACCAATATTTTTTTCAGCGACATGGAGGTCGAGGTAGGCCCGTTTCACCTCCAGCCCGGTCTGATCTTCCATAGCCCTCATCTTTTCTGCCAGCATTTTTTGCGCAGATTTCTGCTTCATCACATTAGCGCGGGTCTTGCCCCAATCATAAAAATCCCATTTAGCCGTTAAGGCGATACTGGCATTGTGATCATTGGTATATGCATTGGTCTCAGCCGCTAAGTCATTGCCGTTTTGTTCGTATTTCCCGACCAGTGCCACCGTTGGGTAGGCGGTACTCCTGGCCAGAGTGATGCTGCTGTCAAATTGAGCAAGCCCCAGCCGGTAGCTTTTCAAGATCGGGCTGTTGTGCATCGCCTCGCTGACCAGATCATCCAGCTCATAGGGTCGGGGATCAATGGCGCTGATGTCCTCCAGCCTGGAGCCGGAGGGGAGATCTGTCCCCAAAATCGTGACCAGTCGGGAGCGGGCAATTTCGCTATCGGCTGTTGCCCGCTCCCTTTCCTGCAGCGCCTGAGCAAGAGCCGCTTCGGCCTTGAGCAGGTCGTTGCGTGAGATGAGACCCTGTCGGAAGAAGCCTTGGGCGTTCTGCTGATGGGCACTTAGGGCCGCGACATTCTCTTCTGTGACTCTACCGAGCCGTTTTGCAAAAAGCGTTTCAAACCAGGCGATCCTGAGATCCTGACTGACATTTATGGTTGTCCTCTCCCGCTCCAGATTCTGGATGTCGACGGCTATTTCGGCCATCTGCTTTTTGCTGGTCAGGGCAAAACCGCTAAAGAGAGGTTGGGTCAGAGTTATATCCCAGTGGTGGGCGTTTTCATCGCCGCTGAAGCGTTCAACCCCGCTCACTCTCTGGAAGGGTTGATCTGCCAGGCGGGCGTAACTGTATTGAGCAGAGGCCTTGGGGAGAAAATCCGCCGTAGCCCCTTGCACATCTGCCCGGGCTCCTTCTTTTCCAGCCTCGGCTTCCCTGATCGACGGGTTGTTCTGCAGGGCGATCTTTACCGCCTCTGCCAGGGTGAGGATCTTTTCGGGGGAATCTTGGGCCGCCGCAGGTCCGGCAAGGCTGGTGATCAAGAGAAGAGTAATGATGAATCTGCACATAGTGTTCTCAGGTAGAGGTGTTTTCATGAGAGTGTCTTTTTGAACCGTGCCGCAGCAAGGCTTAAGAAGGTGAGAGAAAGGGCGGTCTGGGCAGTGATCGCCGGCCAGAGGGTGGCAACACCGACATCCTTCATGACAATCCCGCGCAGGATTTCAAGATACCAGCGCATCGGGTTGAGGAAGGTGGCATAACGCACCGGATCGGGCATATTGTTGAGCGGGAACATGAAACCGCTGAGCATGACCGAGGGCATGAGCACGAGAAAACTGGTGAGCAGGGCCTGCTGCTGGGTTGCGGCACTGCTGCTGATGATCAGGGCGAGTCCCATATTGCCGCAGAGATAGATGCCGGACAGGAGATAGAGCAGCGGCAGACTGCCCCGGACATGGACGCCGAAGACGACAAAGGCTACACAGAGCATGATCGTCATTGAGATATAGCCGGTGATCATATAGGGGATGGTCTTGCCGAGAATGAATTCGAAGCCACGAATCGGTGTCACCATTACCTGTTCGATTGTGCCGATCTCCTTTTCCCGGACGATGCCGATGCTGGTGAGCATGAGGCTGAAGATGAAGAGCATCGTGGCGATCAGCGAGGGCACATAGTAGAAGCGACTTTCCTGATTGGGATTGAACCAGGCGTGACTGACCGTCTCGATCTGCACGGGCGGGGTGGTGATACCCTTGCGGGCCAGACGCTCCGTCTGCCGGGCATCGCTGTAGTTACCGACGATCATGCCGGCATAGCCGAGGACGATGGCGGTGCTGTTGCTGTCGGTGCCGTCGGTGATGAGCTGGAATTTGGCGGTATGTTCAGAGAGGATAGCCTTGCTGAAACCTGCCGGGATCTGCAGCACGGCCCGCACCTCGCCATGGTCGAGGAGGCCGCTCAATTCCTCCTGGCTTTGGAGATAAGAGGTTATACGGAAATAATTGCTGGCCGTGAAGGCGCTGATCAGTTCACGGGAGGCCGGGGTCTTGTCCATATCGAGCACGGCCGTGCGAATGTTCATGACATCTGTGGTCAGGGCGAAGGCCATAATGGTCATCTGGATCACCGGCACCCCGAAGATCACCACCCGCATCCGCGGGTCGCGCAGCATCTGCAGGAATTCTTTGACCAGCATTCTGCCGATTCGTTGCAGCATCGCCTACTCCAGTTTGAATTTGAACTTGCGATTGGCCTGGACAATCATAAAGAGCGAATAGATGCCGAGAAACAGGGCGTCTGCCCAGAGGATTTCCAGGCCGATGCCTTTAAGGTAGATGCCGCGCAGGATGGCGATGAAATAACGGGCCGGGACGATATAAGTGATGATCTGCAAGGGCAGCGGCATGTTTTCGATAGCAAAGACGAAACCGCTGAGCAGAAGGGTTGGCAGAAAGCCGGCGACGATGGCTATCTGGTTGGCCAGGACCTGGGATTTGAGGACGATGCTCAGCGTCAGGCCAAAGAACAGGGCACCGGTCAGGAACAGGGCCGACATGGCAAAGAGCAGTCCGGTATTGCCGACAATCGGCACAGCGAAGATATATTTGCCCATGAGCACAGCCATAGCCACATCAGTCATGCCGATGACGAAATAAGGCACGACCTTGCCGAAGATCAGTTCCGGGGCGCGCAGGGGGGTGCTGATCAGCTGTTCCATGGTCCCGGTCTCCCATTCTTTAGCGATGGTGGTACTGGTCAGCATCGCTGCCACGACGATCATCACGAGGGCGATGATGCCGGGGATCAGGACATTTTGGCTGCGCAGATCGGGGTTATACCAGGAACGCTGGACCATCTCCACCGGCGGCCGCAGTTCGCCTCTGCCCTTAAACTGCATCTGTTCGGCGGCAACCGTGCGGGCAAAGATCGCCCCGACCGCAGCCGCGTAATTCATCGACAAACGGGAAGTGTTGGCATCGCTGCCATCACCGATGATCTGGATCTGCACCGGTTTGGCCGCCTGGACCTTGGCCGCGAAATCGGCCGGGATGACGATAGCGACCATGGCCCGGCCCCGATCAAGCTCCCTTTGCAGGTCGCGGTAGTTGTCATGGTATGCCCTGATCGAAAAATACGGAGAATTCTGAAAAAGACTGAGCAGCTCCCGGCTGGTGCTGGTCCGGGACTGATCCCAGACCACGGTCGGGACCAGGCGCAGGTCGAGGGTCAGGGCGTAGCCATAGAGCAGAATGAGGGTGAGGGGAATGGCCAGGGCCAGGGTTAAACTCCGCCAGTCGCGCAGCAGATGGAGGGTCTCCTTGCGGGCCACGGCGGCCAGGCGTCTGAGATTCATGGTCTGCCTCCCGGCTGATCAATCCCGCTATTTTGGCGATCAACCTCCTCAATCAGGGAGACAAAGACATCCTCCATGCTCGGCAGAATTGTCTCCATTGTTACTCCCGCTATCCCCTGTTCCTGCAGAAACCTGTCAATCTCCGCCTTGGCGATCTCTGCATCCGCTGTGACGATATGCAGGCCCGAGCCGAAGAGCGCGGCGTCCCGTACCCCGGCCAGAAGTCGCAGTGGCTGGATCAGGGCCTGAGGGTCCGGGCAGCGCAGGTCGATGATCTCATCGTGCATGGCGCGGGTCTTCAGTTCCAAGGGTGAGCCGGTGGCGATCATTTTGCCGCCATAGATCAGGGCGATGCGGTCGCAGTATTCGGCCTCTTCCATATAATGGGTGGTGACGAAGACCGTGATGCCCTGATCGGCCATGCTATAGATGAGATCCCAGAAACGTCGGCGGCTTAAGGGATCGACCCCGCTGGTCGGTTCGTCGAGGAAGATGATCGGCGGTTCATGCAGGATGGCGCAGGCCAGGGCCAGGCGCTGTTTCCAGCCGCCACTTAAGACGGAGGTAATACTGGTCCGATGCTCAACAAGTCCGGCCATCCTGAGGGCCCAGTCCCGCCGCCCGTCGAGTTGCCGGCCGTTCAGGCCGTAGATGCCGCCATAGAAGTTGATGTTCTCCTCGACGGTCAGGTCTTCGTAAAGGGAGAATTTCTGGCTCATATAACCGATGTTGAGCTTTATCTCTTCGGCCTCGGTCATCACATCAAATCCGGCGACCGTGCCGTTTCCCATACTTGGCCGCAACAACCCGCAGAGCATGCGGATGGTGGTGCTCTTGCCGGCTCCGTTCGGCCCGAGAAAACCGAAAATCTCGCCCCGCTGCACTTGGAAGCTGATATCGTCTACGGCAAGGAAGCTGTCGAAGCGCCGGGTCAGATGTTCCACCTGCACGGCGATGTCGCCTGCTGCTCCGGTTCGGTCGGCCGAGAAGAAGGTGTTTTGTTCTTGCTCTGCTCCGGCTGAGGCCTCAGCATCCCGGTCAAGGACGCTGACAAAGACATCTTCCAGGGATGGATGAGCCTCTTGGATCTGGTCATAGGCCAGTCCCGCCTCTCTGATAAGGCTGCGGGCCTGATCTTCGGTTTCCCGGATATCACGGCAAACCAGATGCACCGTATCCCCGAAGACATTGGCACTGAGAGTGGGCAGCCGGCCTTTGAGAAGACTTAGGATTTTACGGGCTTGGCTACTCCTGATAGTCAGAATCCTGCCCTGCATGAGTTCCTTTATTTCCCTTGGCGTACCGATGGCGACTATCCGACCCCGATCAATAAGGCCTACGCGGTCGCAGCGTTCGGCCTCATCGAGATAGGCGGTGGTCAGCAGAATGGCCACCTTCTCCTGCCGGAGTTTATGGAGAATACGCCAGAAATCTCGACGGCTCAGGGGGTCGACGCCATTGGTCGGCTCGTCAAGGAGAAGAACCTTGGGGGTGTGGATGAGGGCGCAAATGAGCTGGAGTTTCTGCTTCATGCCGCCGGAAAGATTGCCTGCCCGGCGCTGAGTAAAGGGCCGCATGTGGCTGAAGTCGAGGAGCTCCTCGATCCGGGCCTTTCGGCCTTTTCTGGGCACGCCATAGAGATCGGCATAAAAGTCGATATTCTCCTGGACGCTGAGATCCTGATACAGGCCGAATTTCTGACTCATATACGCCAGATGCTCCTTGACCTGAGCCGCCTCTTTGCCGACATCGCAACCGGCGATCCGGGCCGAACCCGAGCTCGGGTCCATGATGGTGGCCAGCATCCGCAGGGCCGTTGATTTTCCGGCCCCATCCGGCCCGACCAGGCCGAAGATCTCACCGGGAAAGACCTGAAAGTTCAGGTCTGCAACCGCTGTGAGCCCGCCGAACACCTTGGTCAGTCCATCGGCCTCGATTGCCGGAGGGCCGTTATCTATGGCGTGTTGCGGCTGCATAGGTTCTGTGCGAGATGAGAATGGGGCGGCCATTAGCGAGCGGTGAGGTCGATGACCGCATCGGCCGGCATTCCGGGTTTGAGTTCACCCGCCTGGTTCTCCAGTTCGATTTTGATCCTGTACATGAGTTTCACCCGTTCTTCGAAGGTCTGCACCGATTTGGGGGTAAACTCGGCCTGACTGCTGATGAAACTGATCCGGCCAGGGTATTTTTTGCCGGGGAAAGAGTCGGTGGTCACCAAGACCTTCTGCTGGAGCTGAATCCGGCCGAGATCCTTTTCGTTGATATAGGCCCTCAGCCAGGGTCTTGCGATTTCTCCCAGGGTGACGACAGGTGAGGCGGGGTTGAGATATTCACCAGCCTCGGCGGAGGCGCTGAGTACCACTCCGTCGAGCGGGGAATTCATTTCCGTGTAACTGAGCTGTTGTCTGGCCTGGTTCAGGGCCTCTAGCGCGGCCTTCACCTTTGCCCTGGCCTGGTCGATCATTTCCTTGCGCGGTCCAACCATGCGCAGATCGAGCTGTTCCGTGGCCAATCTGATTCGGGAAATGGCTTCGTCGCGGGCATTTTGAGCAGTCTCGTTTTGAGTGGTATAGGTTTCGAGCATTCTTTTACTGACACCCCCTTCCCGGTAGAGGGCGGAATATCGTTCATAATCGGCCTTGGCCTGATGTAAAAGCACGACTGCAGATTTTTCCGCCGCCCGGGCCTTATCCAGTTCTGCCCTGGCGGTCTCGATTTCCTGACTTCTGCTGCCTGCTTCGAGTTCCGCCACGACCGCCTTGGCATAGGTCAGGTTGGCCTCGGCCCCGGCCATGGCAATCTCCTGATCGCTTTTCTCGAGTCGAGCCAGTGGCTGACCGGTATGGACAGGATCGCCCTCGTTCACCAGTCGGGCCAGTAGTCTACCTGGAATCTTGAAACTCATCTGGGCCTCGGTCACTTCGATATTGCCCGAGATCGTCAGGACCGAGCTGTCCGAGGAATTTCCGATATGGCGGTAGAAATAGAGGCCTATGCCCAAAAATACCAGCAGGGGGATGATGATTCGTAACCGCTTTTTCATGGCTTCCTCTTTATGGGAAAATGGGCTTGCTGCAATAACATTGCAGCTGGTTGTTATCTTGTAACACAAGAGGTCTTCTGTCGGATTTTTTCGATTCCACCCAGAGAAAAGAGCCAGACGAATTCCGCCAGACGGTCGAGATTGCCTTCGACCGGGGCGTTCTCCTCGGCAATTTTCTTAATGACCGGAGCCGCCAGGGCATAATAGATGCATTGGCCGATGATGCTGATGGCGCAGGGTAGCAGTATTCGGGGGCCGGGATTCTCGCCCATGATGGCTATGATGATGGAGACCAGCAGATCTTTATGGGGCTTGATGTATTTGTCGAGAACCGCCTCGAATGCCGGAGTGGGGGCAAGGAGTTCCCGGGCGATGAGTCTTCCCCGACCGGAGAGACCAGCCCAGCCTTCATTGCTCAAAAGTCTGTAGAACATCCCTCTGATGAAAAAGAGCAGCTGCTGTTCCGGCAGAGTATCGTCTTCTATCCCCATCTTTGAGGGAAATCTGGTGAAACCGATATGAAAGACATGTTCGAGCACTGCCGAATAGAGTCCTTCCTTATCCCGGAAATGGTAATTGATGGCGGCGATGTTGACCTGGGCCGCCCCTGCGATCCTGCGGATCGTGGTTGCCTTGAATCCTTCTTTGCCGAAGATATCTCCGGCCACTTCAAGGATCCTTTCCTTCGTTGTCTGTGGATATTCAGTCATGTCTTTTTTGAAGTTAAACGATTGATTGAAACAAAAGAGTAAAACAAATGTTTGAATACTGCAAGGGAGAAAATCTCCAGAAAAGGTAAGAGGGAACCTCGATATCGGCACATCAGCCAGATCACCTGAAAAAAGGTGCGAATTATTTCACCTTGGAGCCGGAAATACCGAGAGCAGCACAATGACAGCGGATGTTTGCCTGGAAAAGATGGGCTGATATATGTAAGATATGCTATGAGACGGATACGACCTGTTTGTACCGCTTGGAGCCTGAAGGTGCTTTGAGTCTTATCGGCCAAGATTGTCAGAAACGAAACTGTTTGAAAAAGTGTATAAAAGAGAGGGAACATTATGAAAAGACTGCTGCTTATGATTATCGCCGTGATGTTGTCCGGTTGTGCTGCAACCTTACCAGATAAAATCAATCTCAATCCGATACTTGAAAATCAACCGGCGGGGGTCTATCCACCGGCTCTAGACATCTTTGTCGACAGTAAAGATGATCGTTTTGAAAAGCATGTTGTCACCTATTCTTTCAAAAATGAGCCTTCGATCATGCTGTTCAATCAGGTCGCACCGCAGATCATGCTGGCCGAACGCTTGACGGACGGCTTGAGTCAGCAGGGACTGACCCGTGTTGGCCGTTCAACTATTACGGTGACCATTGCGATTGAAGAGATGATGGTCACGGTGACCAAGACGAAAAGCGGCCTGTTGTATAATTCAGCAGCCAGGAGTCGGCTCAGGCTGACGGTAAATAACAACGGCTCGATCCTGACCAAGGATTACAATCGTGAAGCCAGCAAGGAGACGGCGACCAAGCCCGATATCCCCGATCTTGAGGCCATGCTCAACGTGCAGCTCTCCGATGTCATAGAAAAAATCCTTGGTGATGGCCAGGTCCGCGAGGCCATTCGGGGCAAGATGTAAGGAGCTTAGGTTATGAACCCTATTCGTACTGCCATTGTCGCCTATGGCTATTCTGCCAGAACCTTCCATTTACCGCTCATGGGGGCCTGCCAGGACTTTGAGCTGCTTGCTTTTGTGGAAAGGTCCGGACCGAAAAGTGC
>JAUYSF010000133.1 GCA_030696435.1 Desulfoprunum sp.
GATCAAGATGGAATTCACCGGTGTCGATTCAGCCCTGGTCAGTACCCTGGTGGGTATGCTGCCGGACCATCATCTCATCGTCACCACCCCAACACCCTATGCCGCAGTCAACAAAGCGCTTTCGACCAACTCCCGGATCATCGTCAAGTATGTCCACGAGGGCAGGCTCTGTATGTTCAAGACCCAGCTGCTCAGGGCCATTGATTCGCCGGACCATCTCCTGTTTCTGGATTATCCGCCCGTCATTCACTACCATGAGCTGCGCAAGGCCAAGAGAACAAACATCTTCATTCCCTGCACCCTGCATCCCGGTGGGGAAGGCGAATCGTACGGTGTAGTTGTCGACCTCAGCACCTCCGGCTGTCTCTGCCTTATCAAAAATCGCGGCAACAGTCCCATGCCGCACATGGACATAGGCGACCAACTGCAGTTGCGCTGTCTCCTGCCCGGATTCAGGGAAGAGCAGGAAATTCACGGAATTGTAAAAAATATCAAGAAGAACAGCATGGAAACCCGGGTCGGGATGGAGTTCTTCAACCTCCAGACCTATCTCGTTGAAACGATTGACCGCTATCTCTACTCCATCGAAAATCTGACCAACTGACAGGCATCCCTCACGCGCCAATGCAGAGCAGGGCGCGTAGGGCTACCTCCTGTTTTGCGATGCAGCCGACCAGGGCAAACTGAACAAGGGCACGCTGGAGATTTTCGCCCTCCCGGCGCACCTTGAAGTAGGTGTCCCCTCGCAGATGATCGGTAAAAAAGCGCAGGCCAAGCTCAAAACTGATCAGCAGTACTGCCTCGTAGAGATATTCCCTGTCATGCCGGGAAAGACTCTCACCCATTTCACGACAATAGCCCTCCAGCCAGGCCCTGCAGGTGTCCATATCAAAACGGACCTTCAGGGGATCGCCTCCTTCGCCGCCCCTGTTGCAGCAGGAGCGCAGACAATCTCCCAGATCATAGTGCAGAAGACCCGGGCCTACAGTATCAAGATCAATGAGACTGACAACCCTCTTCTGCGCGGCATCGAAAAGAAAATTATCGAGTTTGGGATCGCCGTGGATAATCCGGGTTTGCAGGATTCCCTGGGCGCCGGCCTGTTGCAGGAGCGGGGCCATATCCCTGTAGTCCTCAACTATGGCGAGGCAATGCCGCAGAGTGGCATCCCGGGCTTTCAGGAAACCGCCGTTCAGGCGGTCAAATTCCTGCAGATAGGCGGGCAGGACATGGAAACCGGGAAGTGGTTCCTGTACTCTCTCGACGGCGAGATCGCCGATCAGGTGATGGAAGCGCCCGAGGGCCAGACCGACCTCCGTGGCCTGCGCCGTGTTGTTGATTCGAGCCAGCGGTCTGCCTGTGAGATATTTTTGGGCTCGCCATACTTCGCCGGCATCGTCTTGAAACCAGGATTTTCCCTCCCGAGTCGGCAGAAGCCCGGCAAAACCGGAGTGCGTTCCCAATTGTCGCTGTCTTTCTTCGAGATGTTGGACGACAACGGCAAAATTTTCGGCGACGGCTATCGGATCAGGAAAAACCTGGCGGTTGATGCGCTGCAGGACAAAAGACTGCCGGGCGGTCGTGACAAGGTAGGTTGCGTTGATATTGCCGGCACCCAGCTCCTGTACCACGGTTTTGCCGCCACCGACAAATTGGTCTATGACATGTTGCAATTGCTGCCGGTCATCGGGGATCATCGGCCAAACGTCACCATGCCGTAGCGGGCTGCTCCGAGAAGGGCCGCATTCTTTTTCATGATGAGATGCACGGGGATAGTATCCATGAGCTTGGCCATTTTACCCTTTCGGTGAAAATTTTCCAAAAAGCCCGCGAAAGAAATCTGCCCGGCCAGGCGGGGCATAATACCGCCACCGATATAGAGCCCACCTTTGGCATAGAGCTTCAGGGCCAAATTCCCGGCCTCACTCCCGAGAATGGCCAGAAAGAGCTCCACAGCTCTGCGGCACAGAGGGCAGGGAGATGCACCAAGCGCCCCATTGACAATGACCGGCGTCCGGTCATTGGCTTCCTGCAGGGTGGTAGTGATGGCAGCCGATTCCACCCCGCGTCCTGTTTCCCGCAGAAAGTCGTAGAGATGGGGGATACCCGGGCCGGCGATGAGATCCTCATAGGTCACCGGGCCACGAGTTTTGGGCATCATCCAGGCGAGAAGCTCGGTCTGTTCTTCATCCACCGGGGCAAAATCGGCATGACCACCCTCACAGCCCCGCGGGAAGAAAATCGACTCGGACTGCAGCAACAGGCCCTCACCAAGACCTGTGCCCGGTGCAATAACTGCGATCATCTCCCCACAATTCTCCTCACCCCGCTGCAATTCCAGGAGGTCGTCCCGGCCGAGCAGGGCGATTGAGGCACAAACGGCGGTCATATCATTGAGCAGAACAGTGTGCTGAAAGCCAAATAATTCCGTGATACTGCGGGCACTAATCAGCCAAGGAAGATTTGTGACGGTCGCTGACTGCCGATCCGTAACCCCGGCCACATCCAGGCAGGCATAGTCAGGTCTGAGGCCCGTATCCCGCATGAAAGCAGCGATAATTTCCTCTATCCCGCCATATTCCCGGCTCGGATAACGACAATTGGCTAGAGGGACGTAATCCGGAACGGTCATCGAGAAAACGGCCAGTTCACATTTTGTGCCACCGATATCTACCGCCAGAAGTGTCGTCATAGGCTGTGTCGTCCATCGCCGCGCCCCAAAATGTTTCACCCTGGGGCTGAGAGTGTTGAGTGTGGAAAGTCAGAATCCCTATCGGTCATCAATCGAGCGGATATCCCAGGCCTCGGTGCGGCTATTGTTGTCCGGATTTTTGACAATCGTGAATTCAAAGATCTGCGACGCATCAAGGAAGAGGGCATCGTTGACATCGTGGGCTTTCGAACAGTGAAAGAAGACCGATTCCGGGATCAACCCCTCGGGGCGCAGACGGTAATAACGCATAAAGCCAAAGCCCCGATCCGGATTATAATTGATGGGAATACCACGCTGCCGGTTTTCACCGTTTGTCGAGGAGAGGGGCAGGAGTCCCGGCACCAGAAAGCCGGAAAGAAAACTATCCGCCGCCTCTTTTAACTCATTGCTGACATGGTTGAAACCGATAACCTCCACCCGACAGCCCATGTTCTGCAGGGCAGTAACCAGACGGATGAAATCGCCATCACCGGTCAGGAGGATGACTCGATCAAGATTTCTCGCCTGGTGCAGGGCATCGATTGCCAAATCCATATCGGCGTTGGCCTTGGTGGTGAGGATCCCCTCATCATCGACAAAGTGTTTGACGTATTTTTTAATGACCCTGAAACCGCACTGGCGCAGCACATCGTGATACCGGTAGAGTTTTAGGCGATATTCAGGATCTTCCTTGGTCCTGGCACTGTCTTCGGCCAAGTAGGAATTAGCCCGCAGCAACACCGATTTTCCGGCACTGGCCAATTCCACCAGGACATCGTAGCGCATGCCATAGCCACCGCAGAGCCTGATATTTTCGGCATCAACATAAATCCCTGTCTTCAGCATACTTTTTCCCTCATCACCAAAACCTGTGTCTACTCCCACTCAATGGTCGCGGGCGGCTTGGAAGAGATGTCGTAGACCACCCTGTTTACCCCCCGCACCTCATTGATGATCCGACTTGAGATCAGGCCCAGGATCTCATAGGGCAGCCTCGACCAGTCGGCGGTCATGGCATCCCGGGAGTCGACAGCCCGCAGGGCGATAACGTTCTCATAGGTCCGTCCATCACCCATGACCCCAACCGTCTGGATCGGCAGCAGGACGGCAAATGACTGCCAGACCTTGCGATACCAACCGCTCTTTTTCATCTCCTCAAGGACAATGACATCGGCTTGCCGTACAATCCTGAGACGTTCGGCGGTCACCTCGCCCATAATCCGGATGCCGAGCCCCGGACCGGGGAAGGGCTGACGGTAGATGGCCTCTTCAGGCAGGCCGAGCTCAAGGCCGAGTTCACGCACCTCATCCTTGAACAGCTCGCGCAGTGGTTCGATAAGGGCGAGTTTCATAATCTCAGGCAGGCCGCCGACGTTATGGTGCGACTTGATCGGGGCCTCACCGCGGAAAGAAACCGATTCGATGACATCGGGATAGAGAGTGCCCTGAGCCAGGTATTTGACTTCGCCGATCCTGCCGGCCTCGTCTTCGAAAATTTTGATAAATCCCAAGCCGATACGCTTACGTTTTACCTCAGGATCGACCACGCCCTGGAGTTCGTCCAGGAAAAAGTCAGCGGCATCCACATCAATGACATGGAGCTTACTCGTTTCCCGGAAAAATCGCAGGATGGACTCGGACTCGCCGGTTCGCATTAGACCGTTGTTAACATAGATGCAGGTGAGCTGGTCGCCTATGGCCCGATGGACGATGGCGGCCACTACAGACGAATCCACCCCGCCGGACAAGGCACAGATGACCCGATCCTTACCAACCCTGGCCCTGATCGATTCCACTGCGGCCTCAATAAAGGAATGCATGGTCCAGGAGGGCGAGCAGTTACAGATGCCAAAGATGAAATTGCGCAGCACATCGTTGCCGATCAGGGTGTGGGCCACCTCCGGATGGAACTGCACGGCGACAAAGGGCTTCTCCGCATGTCTGAGGGCGGCAAAAGGCGAATGGGCACTTATGGCAGTGGTGACAAAGCCCTCGGGTATGACCTCGACGCGGTCGCCATGGCTCATCCAGACCTGATGACGGATCTCGCCGGTCTCCAGCCCGGCAAACAGCCCCTCGGTTGAAAGAATCGCCAGGTCGGCCTTGCCGAACTCGCGTTTCTCAGCCTTCTCCACCTTCCCGCCCAGTTGCTGAATCATGAGCTGGGCCCCGTAGCAGATACCGAGGACGGGGATGCCGAGGTTAAAGACACCGGCATCGCACAGTGGGGCATCAGGGTCATAGACCGAACAGGGACTGCCCGAAAGGATGATGCCGGTCGGATTCAAAGCCTTAATTTTCGTGAGCGACGTCGAAAAGGGATGAATCTCACTGTAGACTTTCTGTTCCCTGATGCGCCGGGCAATCAACTGGGTAGTCTGGGAACCGAAATCGAGGATAACTATTTTCTCGCTGTGGATGTCCATGGATATACTCAATGTTTTCGAAATTTTAAGGAGTGCGGAAGATAGGACGCTCCGCACCGTCAATTGCCGCCCTGACTCTGGTCTCAGGCCGTCCGGTAATTGGGGGCCTCTTTGGTGATGATGACATCATGAACATGGGATTCGCGCAGACCGGCCGGGGAAATCCGGACAAACGTGGCCTTCTGCTGCAGATCGCCGATGGTTGCCGCTCCGACATAGCCCATGCCCGAGCGTAATCCGCCAAGAAGCTGATAGAGGACGTTGACGATCGAGCCACGATAGGGCACTTTGCCCTCGATACCTTCCGGGACCAGCTTCGAGGTGGCGGTGATTTCCGACTGGAAATAACGGTCGGACGAACCCTGGCTCATCGCCCCGAGTGAACCCATGCCCCGGTATCCTTTATAGGTTCGGCCCTGATAGAGAAAGGTCTCGCCGGGTGTTTCATCGGTACCGGCAAAGAGACTGCCGATCATCACCGAATGGGCTCCGGCGCCGATGGCCTTGGTCAGATCGCCGGAATGCTTGATGCCGCCGTCGGCAATAATGGGAATGCCATGCTTCATACCCTCACGCACGCAGCTCTGCAAGGCAGTCATCTGCGGCACACCGACACCGGCGACAATCCGCGTGGTGCAGATCGAACCGGGCCCGACACCGACCTTGACCGCATTGGCGCCGGCCTTGATCAGATCGGCCGTAGCCTCACCGGTTGCCACATTACCGGCAATGACGGACAAGTTAGGGAATATCGCCTTGATCGCCGCGACAGCCCGCAGAACCCCGAGCGAATGGCCATGGGCAGAATCGATAGCAACCACGTCAACCCCGGCCCGCACAAGTCTCTCGGCATGTTCTTCAATTTTCGGACCGACCCCGAGGGCGGCCCCGACAATGAGGCGACCGAATTCATCTTTGGCAGCCAGCGGATATTTTTTGATCTTTTCCAGATCTTTGATAGTAATCAGGCCCTTGAGCCCACCCTTGTCATCGACCACCAGAAGTTTTTCTATGCGGTGCTCATGCAACAGAGCCTTGGAATGTTCGAGATCAATGCCGACCTTGGCGGTCACCAGGTTTTTGCTGGTCATGACATCGGCCACCCGCAGGTCGTTATCCGAAACAAAGCGCAGATCACGATTCGTGACGATACCCACCAACCGGCCTTCATGCAGGACCGGCAGTCCGGATATCTTGTAGGTACTCATGATCTCCTGAACCTCGGCCACCGACTGGTCCTGACGTACCGTTATCGGATCGATAATCATGCCGGACTCGGACTTCTTCACCCGTTCAACCTCAAGGATCTGCTGGTCAATGCTCATATTCTTGTGGATGATGCCGATTCCCCCTTCGCGGGCCATGGCAATCGCCGTCCGGTGTTCGGTGACCGTGTCCATCGCCGAACTGATCAGAGGTGTGTTGAGCTTGATTGTATCAGTGAGCAAGGTCGCGAGCGATACTTCATTGGGCAGTACCTCGGAGGCCGCAGGAACAAGAAGAAGATCATCAAAAGTGAGTGCTGTTTCAATAGTATCTGGTAACATAATCCCTCCTTTTCGGGGATGAGGCAGTTGGAGTGCATCCGAAACGGGCTGTGGGCCACCCCTGGCCGGAATGGTCGCCCTCAGATGTCAATCTGTTTTCATGCCTTTATTGAATGTATTACAGTAAAGCATATATAGAGTACAAAACTCAAACCTTTTGAGGTGCCGTTTCGACGGCTTAAAACGGTCCCCCGTTTCCAAAGGTGCGAAGAATAAGTATAGTAGTAAAGTTGACGATATTCACTGCAGCCGGTTCATGCCACAGCCAAGGAAGGAAGTATGCTTTTACCAATCAACCCTGAGAATCCACAGCTCCGCCTGATCCAGCAGGTTGTCGAGAAAATGAGGAACGGCGCCATTATCTGTTATCCCACCGACACCGGCTACGGCATCGGCTGTGATATTTTCAATCCCAAATCCATCAAGCGAATCCAGCAGATTACCGGGCGTCCTGCCAATAAACCTTTTTCCTTCATGTGCTCGGACCTTAGACATATCAGTGAATATGCCCATGTTTCCAATACAGCCTACAGGTTGCTGAAAAAGTGCCTGCCGGGTCCCTATACCTTCGTCCTGCCCGGCACCAAATTGGTTCCCAAAATCATGCTGGCCAAACAGAAGACCGTCGGTATCAGAGTACCGGACCACCCTATCTGCCAACTGCTCATTGAAACCCTCGGCTATCCGCTGCTGAATACAAGCGTGCCGGCAGATGGTGATCGCCTACCCTTCTGCGAGCCATATGAGATTGATGACTTCATCGGCAACCGGGTCGATCTGATCATCGATGGTGGCCCAGTGATTGCCGATCCGTCCTCGGTTATCGACCTGACCCACGATACCCCCGAGATCATCCGCATCGGCAAGGGTGATCTCAGTCTTTTCCGCTGATAAGTGCCTCTTTCAGCGATTTGCTCATTGTGAAATGCAGCGTCTTGCGTTCAGGGATATCCATTACCACCCCTGTGCGGGGATTTTTTGTGCTCCGCGGTTTTCGCTCCCGGGTTGAAAAGGTCCCAAACCCTCGTAACTCAATGCGTCTCCCCTCGACCAGGGCCCGGGTCATTGTCTCAAGGATAATGTCTACGGCCAGGGTCACATCCTGTTTCTGCTGGCCAAGCTCCCCGCTCACCCGATCAACTATGTCTTTTTTCAACATTTTTCTATCACTCACTGGCGTCCTGCCGACCAAACAGTCAGACGAGGCACCTCCTGAAGGGTATAAAAAAAGGCTGTTCCACCAGACCTTCTCCAGCGGAACAACCTTTCGCTTACATTCGCGTCTTTCCCGCTAGAAGCGGGTTATTCGCCGTCTGACTGGTTTCCACTCTCAGCTGCGGCCTTCAACAGATCACCGAAGGTTGAAGGAGCTGTCTGGGATGGTTCTTTTTCAGACTGTTTATAGGTCTCAACACTGTCTTCGCCGCCATCACCTTCAAGGGTCTTTACTGAAAGACCGATCTTGCGGTCCTTGGCTGAGACGTTGATAACAATCGCCTTCAGGGTATCACCGACCTGATACATACCGACAGGCGTTTTCACTTTATCTTTACTGATCTCAGAGACATGGACAAGCCCTTCAATGCCTTCCTCGAGTTTGACGAAGATACCAAAATCGGTGACGTTGGTAATCGTGCCTTCAACAACTGTGCCGGAGGGATAGTTGTTGTAGGCGGCCTGCCATGGATCAGGAACCAATTGTTTGATGCCAAGCGAGAATCTTTCGTTCTCCTTGTCGATCTTCAGGACAACGGCCTGGATGGTCTCACCCTTGGCGTATTTCTCGGAAGGATGCTTGATTCTTTCAGTCCAGGACAGATCAGAGACATGAATGAGTCCATCAATGCCCTCTTCGATGCCGATAAATACACCGAAGTCAGTGATATTTTTAATCTTGCCCTCAATGATGGAACCTACCGGATAGTTCTCGGTCACCAGATCCCAGGGGTTGGGCTGGAGTTGTTTCATGCCAAGAGAGATGCGCTTGGTCTCGGTCTCGATGTTGAGGACCATGATCTCGACCTCATCGCCAACTACCACCATCTTGGAAGGATGGCGTGGTTTCTTGGACCAGGTCATTTCGGAGACATGGATGAGCCCCTCCACTCCTTCTTCCAGTTCGACGAAGACACCGTAGTCGGTAATAGACACGACCTTGCCGATGGTCTTCTGACCAATGGGATAGCGGTTGATGACGGTCTCCCAAGGATCTTCGCGCAACTGCTTGACACCAAGGGATACACGGTCATGCTCCTTGTCGTATTTGAGGACCTTGACTTCAAGCTCTTGGCCAACTTTGTACAGTTTGGCCGGATGGGAGACACGCCCCCAGGAAAGGTCGGTGATATGACAGAGTCCGTCCATACCACCCATATCGATGAAGAGACCGTAATCGGTGATATTGGTGATCGCGCCTTTGATGATCTGACCTTCTTCCAGGAGAGAGCGCATCTTCTCGCGCAACTTGTTGCGTTCCTCTTCCAGTATGGCCCGGCGGGAGATGACGACGTTATTTCTCTTGCGGTTGAACTTGAGAATCTTAAATTCAAACGTCTGATTGATAAGCGCGTCAAGATCCTTGACCGGCCGCAGATCAATCTGTGAGTAGGGCAGGAAGGCCGGAACACCGATGTCGACGGACATACCGCCCTTGACTCTGCTTTCAACCTTACCTTCAATGGTACCGTCATCTTCCTGGATTTTGGCGATATCCTCCCAGACCTTGATGGCAATCGCTTTTTCCCGTGACAGAAGCAGGCCGCCCTCTTCTTTGCGGCGCTCAACAAACACCTCAAAGGTGTCGCCTATATTGATATCGGCATCACCATCGAGACGGAATTCCGCTTTGGAGATATAGCTTTCCGCTTTATCACCGACATCAATAAGGAAATAGCCGTCAACACTGCCGATGATGGTGCCCATCGTCACGTCGCCAACAGCAACAACCTTGTTGTTTTCTTCCATTTCGAAAAGTTCTGCAAAGCTCAACTCTTCGCTGCCATTGTCTTGGGTTGATTGTTTCAATTCTGTCATGGATTTCGCTCTTCTTGTAGACCAAAGGCCAAACGGTAAAGGTTACAATGCCTCCATTCCTGAACGGACGCATTAAAAAAAACAGAGGTCGCATTCTCAGAAGAAGGCGCCCCCCGCTCAATAGCAAAACAATACATTATAGCAAATTTACAGCCGTCAGACAAGTTTTTCTTGCATTGATCAAAAAGATTACCCCGATCAATTCCCCCCTGCCCTCTCCTTTTTTCCCCTTATCGAAAGAAGGAAAAGCCATATTGAAAGGACGATAGCGGTTGCCAGAAAAAGCAGCTACCTCTCATTCCGGCTATCGGAAGAGGTCTTCGGCCTCCTCTTCCGCCGCACTGGTTTTGCATGCTGCGGAGGCGGTCCGGATGCCTGTTTGAGGACAGTACCTTTAGGGGGAGGCTGCAGGAGGGCTTCGTCAGGGACCACACATTCGAGTTTTCTGCCAATAAACTCCTCAATCGCCGGAAGATAAAACCCTCCCTCTTCGCAGGCAAAGCTGATGGAGATCCCCGCCGCGCCAGCCCGGCCGGTTCGGCCGATCCGATGCACGTAGTCCTCGGGCTCAAAGGGCAGAGTATAATTGACGACATGACTGATCCCCTCGATATGGATTCCCCTGCCTGCCACATCGGTCGCCACAAGTACCTTTACCTTACCGGCCCGAAAGTTTTCCAAGCGGCTCATCCTCTTGGCCTGGGCCACCTCACCCGACAGCAAAGCGCATTCGATGCCGTTACGCTGCAGACGTTCACTGAGGCGGCGGGCCTCATTTTTCATATTGGCAAAAACTATGATACGCTCATCTTTTTTCTGCTCAATGAGATTATAGAGGATGGTGTATTTCTCTTCCGTGGTCACCAGATAGACAATCTGATCAACAGTCTCGACCGTCACCCTCTCCACCTCTCCTTCCACAATTCGGGGCTGGACACACCACTGGGAGGCCAAATGCTTCACGTCTTCCGAGACAGTCGCCGAAAAAAGCAGGGTTTGACGCATTTCTTTTTTGGGCGTCCGGCCGATAATTCTTCGGACATCCGGGATAAAACCCATATCCAGCATACGATCGGCCTCATCGATCACCATGATTTCACAGTGGTCAAGAGGAACCACATTTTTCCCCACAAAATCGAGCAATCTCCCCGGTGTGGCAACAATAATATCGGTCTTTTTCCGCCTGAGTTCCTCCATTTGCGACTGATAATCAACCCCACCATAGACCGCGGTGATCTGCATATCGGCATATTTTGCCAGGGCCTTGCCATCTTTAGCGATCTGCATGACCAGTTCTCGTGTCGGGGCGATAATCAAGGCTCTAGGTGCATGTGCTATGTCTCGCCTTTCTTTGTTGCGCAGCAGACGAGCCAGGATAGCAATGAGGAAAACAGCACTCTTGCCCGTGCCGGTATTGGCCTTACCGATCAAATCATGACCGACCAGGACTTCGGGGAGGGCCTTTTCCTGGATAGGTGTACAATATTGGAAGCCCAAATCAGCGATCCCATGCATAATTTCCTCGGGCAGATCGAAATCATGAAATCGGCTCTGACCGACAACCGGGATGACCTCAAACTGTTCCAGAGTCCAGAGGTTCTTTTTCTCCGGCAGAACCTCCTGGCGCTGCTGCCCCCTCGGTCGTTTTTCCGGCTTTTCCTGTCTGCCCTCAGCCTGGGGAACCGGATCGGCAACCGGCATGGGCCCTGCTGTGTCAAGAGAAATTACCAAAGAGGCATCTTCCTCCACCGGCAGTTCTCTGCCCAACAATTTCCTCGATTTGAGCCTGCTGGCCCGAGCGAGCTTTCTTATCTTTCTCCCAGCGGAGAGAACGAATTTTCTGATCATAACTCCAAAATCTATCCAAAGGCGGAATTGCACATACGTTGACAATGAGACTCTTCATCGGCAGGAAGTCTGCAGGAGGGCCGGACGCTCTAAGCCGAGCTACACCGACAGGTCGGTAAACCCCTTTCCGGTCTCCGCTATCCCGCAACAGATAGAGCATCCTGCGTCTTTCAGCAAGACAATAACCAATATTGGAGGGAAAACAACGGTATCACGGCACAGTCTTATTCCATTTCCAAATCAAGATAAGAACGCGAAGGCAAGCGAGGAGCCGCACAGCGCAGCCGACAATGAAGCTTGATTTGAAATTGGAACTACCTGCCGGTAATACGCATTTCCTCCATGAGTGGACCAAAGAGAGCTTCGTATTCAGGGATTGTTTTTCTGAGCAGGAGAGAAAAATGCGGGATATCTGCATCGTTGATGACAAGATTTGCCGAACAGGCCAGGGCTTGCAGATCGTAGAGTGTTTGTAGCCCCTCACCGATGAGGATGTAAAAGATATAACGGCGTCTCGACATATTCATGGCCTTCATATATCGATGAAAGACTGTCGACTCGAGATCCTTTTCTTCAAAATGACTGTGCAGAATGACGGTGGCGTAATTGACGAACTGCATCTTGGCTATCCCCTCTTCAGGTGTTGCCGCCATCTCCACCCTGTAGCCGAGTTTTTCCAAGTCTTTTTTGACGGTAATCCGGCCCGGAAAGTCGGGCATCAGAACCAGGGCGCGGGGGACTTCCTCAACCGCCTCTTTTTCCTCAAAGATCCCTTCTTTCAGCCAGGAAATATCCGGCGGATCCGGCGGACGAACTCTGCGAGTCCGTTGATGTGCCGGAGACGGCCTTCCACCAACGGCCTGAGAACCGGCCCGAAGTCTCATTGATTCATCAATGGGAAAGGGTTTCTCGCATTGCACGCACTTCACCCGGAGCTGCTGCCCCGGCTCCAGAGCTTCAAGACTCTTCTGGATTTTATCGCTGATCTTCAGTTGTTTTCCGCAGTGCGGACAGCTCACTCTCATCTTGCCCTCTCCACCGATATCAGGTCTTTGAAATAGCCGGCACAAGGAAGTTCCTCATGACAATTGCCGCGCTCCTAAAGGAAAAATTTATTGGTTTTCCCCAGGTCTTCTTCTTCCATGGCCAGACCAGAAAGAGAGGTGGTCGATTCACCACGCTCGGACTTCAATTTGTCAAGACCGCGGTTCATCTCATTTTTATGGGAACAGTAGGTCAGCGCTGTTTTCTCGGTGATCAGACCACGGCCATAGAGCTCAAGGATATGCTGATCAAAGGTGCGCATCTGCAGGGCCGAGCCCTCCCTGATGATATGGTAAAAGGTCTTGTCCTCGGTTTCACCGTTTATGATGAGATCCTTGACCCGCAGACTGGTGCAGAGGATCTCCATGGCGGGAATCCGTCCACCGCCGATCTTCGGCATGAGACGCTGGCTGACAATCCAGCGGATGGTATCCACCAGCCGATTACGGATCTGCGGCTGTTCCTCCTGCTCGAACATACCAAGGACACGATTGATGGTCTGGCCGGCATCTATGGTATGCAGGGTCGAGAGCACAAGATGACCGGTCTCTGCCGCGGTCAGACCGATCTCCAAGGTTTCACGGTCGCGCATCTCGCCCACCAGGATGACCTTGGGGGCCTGCCGCAGGGCAGCCCGCATGCCAACGGCAAAGGAGCTGAAATCATTACCCAATTCGCGCTGGTTGAAGGTGGCCTTTTCCTGGGCATGAACATACTCTATCGGATCTTCCAGCGTCACCACATGCACCGCCCGCTCATTGTTGATCCTGTTGAGCAGGGCGGCAAGAGAAGTCGTTTTACCGGTACCAGTGGCCCCAGTAAACAACACAAGCCCGTTCAGTTCTCGTGCCATTTTTTCAAAAGCAAGCGGGAACTGCATGCTCTCGATGGTCGGAATCTCGGTTTCGAGCTTTCTCAGGATCGTGGTGAAATAGCCCTTCTGGGTAAAGATATTGACCCTGAACCGGGCCTTGTCACTGAGGGCGTAAGAGAGGTCGCAGGAACCATGCTTCACCAGATCGGCCAGCAGCCGCCGGTTATTGCCAATCAGGTTCAGGGCAAACGTCTCGGTCTGAAATGGCGTGAGTTCATGGACCGGCGGCTCGATCTGCACCGGCACCAGCTGGCCCGCCGACTCGACCTGCAGGGTCTTTCCCACCGTGATATTGAGATCCGACACATTGCTGTGCGACTCCAGCATGGTGGTAATCCAGTAATCGATTTCTGTCTTTTTCATAACCATCTCCTGAAAAAATGTGCAATACCACTTATTTTCATAGTATATTGTGGCCAAAGAAACAAGAAATTCCAATACATCTTACTATTTTTTCTACAGGACTCCGTCAGGATCAGGACCTGTTCTGCAGGGATAACAAGGAGTAACCATGACAATTCCACTCCGCAGCGCAACCACAACCCAGGGCAGAAGAATGGCAGGGGCCCGCAGCCTCTGGCGGGCCAACGGCATGACGGAAGAGCAAATCGGCAGACCGGTGATCGCCATCGTCAACTCCTTCACCCAATTTGTCCCAGGCCATGTCCATCTCCATGAAATCGGCCAGCAGCTGAAAAAGATCATCGCCGACAAGGGCTGTTTCGCCGCGGAATTCAATACCATTGCCATTGACGACGGCATCGCCATGGGCCATGCCGGCATGCTCTACTCCCTGCCGTCGCGTGAGCTTATTGCCGACAGTGTCGAGTATATGTGTAATGCCCACACGGTGGATGCCATGATCTGCATCAGTAACTGCGACAAGATCACCCCGGGCATGCTGATGGCCGCTATGCGCCTGAACATCCCGGCCATCTTCGTTTCGGGCGGGCCGATGGAGGCCGGAAGAGACGGCAACAAGCGGTATGATCTGGTTGACGCCATGGTCATGGCCGCCGATCAAAATATCGACGATGAAGAAATCGACCGGGTCGAGCGTTGCGCCTGCCCCACCTGCGGTTCCTGTTCCGGCATGTTTACCGCCAACTCGATGAATTGTCTCAACGAGGCACTCGGCTTGGCCCTGCCGGGCAACGGCACGGTGATGGCCACCCACAGAGACCGGACAGGACTCTTCGTGCAGGCCGCTGAACGTATCGTCGAAATGACGAAGGCTTGGTACGAGCGGGAGGACAGCTCAGTCTTGCCACGTTCCATTGCCAGCCGCGCCGCCTTCATGAACGCCATGACACTCGACATTGCCATGGGCGGCTCGACCAACACCGTTCTCCACCTGCTGGCCATCGCCCACGAGGCCGGCGTTGACTTTACCATGAAGGATATCGATGCGCTCTCACGAAAGGTGCCCAACCTCTGCAAGGTAGCCCCGTCCTCGCACTATCACATGGAGGATGTCAACCGGGCCGGTGGCATCATGGCCATTCTCGGCGAACTCGACCGGGCAGGCCTCATCGACGCCGCTGTCTGTCGGGTCGACAGCCCGAGTCTGGCTGCAACGCTTGCCACCTGGGATATCATGAGAGACTCGCACAGTACGGCTTCGACCACCCTTTACCTCGGCGCACCGGCCGGCAAACGGAACCTGACCCTCGGCTCGCAGGACTGCCGCTTTAGCGAAACCGACCGTGACCGAACCTCCGGTTGCATCAGGGATGTCGACCACTGTTTCAGCAAGGACGGCGGTCTGGCTGTACTGTACGGCAATATTGCCGAAAAAGGCTGCATCGTCAAGACCGCCGGGGTCGATCCCTCGATCTTCGTCTTCACCGGTACGGCCAGGGTCTTCTCCTCCCAGGAGGCAGCCTGCGAGGCCATCCTCGCAGGCAGGATATTTGCCGGCGATGTGGTTATCATCCGCTACGAAGGCCCAAAAGGTGGGCCCGGCATGCAGGAGATGCTCTACCCAACCTCCTACCTGAAATCGGTGCATCTCGGCAAGGAATGCGCCTTGATCACCGACGGCAGGTTCTCCGGCGGCACCTCCGGCCTCTCAATCGGCCATGTCTCACCAGAGGCGGCGGCCGGCGGCGCCATCGCTCTGGTGGCTGACGGCGATATCATCGAGATCAACATCCCTGCCCGCACAATCAATGCGCGAGTATCACCGGGGATCATGGTGGAGAGGAGAAAAAAGGAAGAGGAAAAGGGGCGACTGGCCTTCTCCCCGACCGACCGTAATCGGAACATTTCCACCGCCCTCAAGGCCTATGCCCTCTTTGCGGCATCGGCGGATAGAGGGGCGGTACGCATATTACCTGAGGATTAGACTATGAAAACGCTTGACTGCAAGGGGCTGAATTGCCCCGAGCCCGTACTGAAGACCAAGCAGGCCCTGGAAGAGGGCGGTGTTGTTGAGTTGACCGTCATCATCGACAACGAGGGTTCAATGAACAATGTTGAGCGCTTCGCCCGCAGCCGGGGCTGCACCACAACAGCCAAGGCCCTGGCCGACGGCAGCTTTGTGGTGGTGATCAGCGACATCAAGGCAGGAACGATGCCCCAGGATCTTGACACCTCCGCCTTCAGTTGCTCCCCTGCCGGCGACGGTAGCCTGATCTGCATCATCCCGGCCGATTCGATGGGCCGCGGCAGCGAAGAGCTGGGCTGGGCCCTGCTGCAGAACTACGTCAAAACCCTGAAAGAACTGTCGCCGCTGCCGGCCAAGATCTTCTTCTACAACGGCGGGGTAAAGATCGTCGCCACCGACAACAAGGCGATCGAGGCGGTCATCGAGATGGAAAAACTCGGTGTGGAAATCTGGGCCTGCGGCACCTGCCTGGAGTACTTCCACCTGGAAAAGGACTTAAAAGTCGGCAGGATCACCAATATGTTCGACATCGTCAACAGCATGGCCATGGCCACACGCATCATCAGCCCCTTCTGAGAAGTTGCCGGAAGACATCCTTCTCCGTCACCCTACTTGGCTGGTCGAGCAGTTCATCCAGCCAGGCCAGGGTTTTTTGGCTTCCCTCCTGATCAAAATTGCCGGACAACCTGTTCATATAGCCATGGAGCCAGGGTACTTTCGTGCAGAAAATATCCGGACGGCCCTGCAAGCGGTCGATCAAATCGGCCACGGAAAAATGCGGCTCCTCGGCCGGAAAGACGAGCAGGGTTTCACACAGGGGCTGCAACTCCGTAGCCGCACGGATCTGACCACCATAGAAAAGGATTGCCATCTCCGCACATCCAGCCTCGGGGCAGGCCAGCGCCTTCCAGAGCGCTGCAGCACCAGCACTGAATCCGAGACAGATCAGCGGCCCAACCATTTCCCTCAGGGTATCCCGAATTTTTTCAGCATAGGTCTCGACACCGCATTCCCGCATGAAAAAAGCATAGGCCTCATCTTCATCTCCAAAAGATCGTGGCTCCGCATAAGGGCTAAGTATCTTAACACTATGCCCCCTCTCTTGAAGGCGGGCGGCGATCTCCCCAACATGGCTGGTCTCTCCGAAAATGTCAGTCGTTAATAGAATCTGCATTGCATAATCCGGGGCTGAGAAGAGGGGGCTGCCAGCCCTCCTACAGAGAAAAATTCTTATATGTATCTTCAGACAAATATACTACACTGCTGAAAGGTACTTTCTTTTTTACCAACTTCTCTTTTTCCAGACAAGGGATGATCCCGTGAAACCGACCCAGACAGAGAATCCTGAATATTTCCATAACGTCATCGACTGTCAGTATGCCTGCCCCGCCCATACCCCCGTCCCGGAGTACATCCGCCTGATCAGCGACGGTCGTTACGATGATGCCTATATGATCAACTGG